>JAAZCR010000034.1 GCA_012513195.1 Bacilli bacterium
AAGCACCGAGCCAAATGGCGGTCTTAGGTCGTTATATTTTAACACCAGAAATCTTCCCAATTTTAGAAACACAAGAACCGGGACGGGGTGGAGAAATCCAATTAACTGATGCCATTCGGCGCTTAATGTGTAAACAAGCAGTTTATGCCTATGATTTTGTCGGCAAGCGCTATGATGTGGGTGATAAGCTTGGTTTTATCCAAGCAACGGTGGACTTTGCGTTAGATCGTGAGGATTTACGACCACAGGTAATCAAATTTTTAAAAGAGAAGGTTAAAGAACTAGAAAATATCTAATAATAATACCATACTAAACAAGATGTTTAGTATGGTATTTTTCTTGAAACTTCTATGTTTTTTGAAGGATAAATGTTATAATATTAGTACTTATAAGGAGGATAGTTATGGATAAGAAAATCAATGTACTAATATTAACAGCTCCCTATGGTAATGGTCATCTAGCGGTGGCTAACACTTTAGTTGAAGAATTGAATCAACATGATGAGTTTACATATACTTTATATGATATTTATTCTGAGGACTATCCCGCAACTACGAAGTTCATCCAAAAATTTTATTATAGCACCTATAAAAAGGGACTCCAGCAACAAGCCTATCGCTTTTTTTACTACGGTAGTGACAAATTATTGGACTTAAAAATTGCCAAACCTTATTTAAGGTTTGGATTAAAAAAGATGTTAAAGAAAATTGAAGAAACTAAACCCGATATTATTCTCAATACCTTCCCTGTAAACTGTACCTATAATTTACGTGATGAGGGTGTTAATATACCTGTTTATACTTTAATAACTGATTACTTTGCGAACTCTAATTGGATTAGTAAACAAACGAGAATTCACTTTTTAGCTTGTCCAAATGTATCTAATCAACTGAAAAGAAGAGGGATTAGTGAGGATCAATATCGCGTTACTGGTATACCGATTAAGCCGATTTTTTATGAAGAAACTACAGAAGAAATGGTTAAAGAGCTTAAACAAAAATATCAAGTACCTGAAGGTAAAAAAGTAGTCCTCCTTACCGCTGGTGCTCAAGGGGTAGTTCCTAATGTTAATAGGATTGTTTCTTATTTAACTAATGAAGATAATATTGAGTTATTAGTTGTTTGTGGTCGAAATGTCCGCTTATATAAAAGCTTAAAAAGAAAATTGGGGCATCTCAATAATTTGCATATATTCCAATTTGTTCATACTATGCATGAATTGATGCGAATCAGTGACGTGATGATTACAAAACCAGGTGGCATTACCATGACAGAAGCTGCGAATATTGGTATTCCCGTTGTTTTATATCGACCAGTTTATGGCCAAGAATTAGAAAATGCGATTTATTTCAGTAGTAAACGTGCAGCGGTTATCAGTTTACAAGGAGATGAATTAGTGTATAAAGTATTAACTATCCTCAACGACGAAGAACTACTTCAAGAAATGAAGGAAAACATCAAGAAAATTGCGATTAAGCATTCCGCCAAACTCATCGTAGAACATCTACGTAATGACTACTACAAATTTCTTGAGGAACAAAATGCGCATCACGAACATCAAGAAGTTGAAGCATAATTTATATGAAGTAACGATTGATGATTCAGAAAAACTAAAACTGGTCGACGATTATTTATTGGAATATCACTTATTAAAAGCACGGGATATAACGGAAGCAGAATATCAGGCACTTAAACATTTAGCTGATTACTCCAAAATATACAGTAAGACTTTGAATTATTTATCATATAAAATGCGTACGGAAGGTGAAGTAAGCAAATATCTTGAAGATAATAACTGTCCCAAACCTTTGCTTACGGAAATTATCAATAAATTTAAACGTCTGAATTACATTAATGATGAATATTATTGTAACCTTTATAT
>JAAZCR010000274.1 GCA_012513195.1 Bacilli bacterium
CTATATATTTCATTCACATCTTCCTTAGTCGTGATAAGTTTATCACCAATTAATAAATTGATTTGATCTCGTAACTTTTCGCAAGCAATTCGTACCGCATTCCCAGTATTATAAGTTTGTCGACTAGCAGCAGCAGTTCCTGTATCAAGTACTAAACTAGTGTCATTCCAAATGATGTTTATTAACTCTTTATCTGCCTTTAATGTTTCCTGGGCAATCTGATGCATAACACTTAATCCACCACTACCAACATCACTTACCCCAACATAAAGATTAAAAATACCTAATGGAGTTATCTCGACGACTGCTCGTGATTCATCAGGGAAGCCATTACCATAACCTGTACCATAAAAGAATGCCCCATAACCAACACCACGTTTCTTCATCCTGCCACCTCCCTATAACGGAATACTATCATGTTCCGCTAATTTTTCGATACACTCTTTAATCGCAACGCCACTTTCTAAAACCTGTCCTGAAGCTGTAACACTTCCTACTTCAAAACAGTTGATATATCTAAACTTCAAAGGATGCATACCGAGTTTTTCCGCTAACATATCCATTTGCGCTTCTATAGCAAGCGGTACTTGCGCTGCCCCAAAACCACGCATCGCTCCCGCAAATGGATTATTAGTGTGGACAGCGATAGCTTCCACAAATACATTAGGTATAACATATGGACCAGTCGCATGTAATGCTGATTTCCGCAATATATTAGTACCCCAAGATGCATAAGCCCCCGTATCACCATAAATTCGTGCTTCTAAGGCACATAACTTACCATCTTCCCGCACGCCTGTCTTATAATACATCTTCATCGGATGGCGTTTTGCGTGCGAAATAATTGATTCTTCGCGGTCATATAATACTTTAACTGGTCGTTTTGTGATATAAGCTGCTAGGGCTGCATGACATTGAGGATTAATATCCTCCCGTGCCCCAAATGCACCACCAACAGCGGTATTAATTATGCGCACTTCTTCATCTTTAAGATTCAAACAACGTGCAACTTCTTCCCGATCATAATGAGGATATTGGGTTGCCACATATACTTCAACTAACCCATCATCACCAATTTTACCGATGGCACATTCAGGTTGTAAGAAAACATGTTCCGTCATTTGCGAATAATAAGTATTTTCAACTATATACTTGGCTTCCTTAAAACCTTGTCCAATATCACCTTTTTTAACCTTTATATGATATAAAATATTACTACCATCACCTATAATAGGGGCTCCTTCTTTTAATGCATCCTCGATGGTAAATACTCCCTCACACTCCTCATATTCAACTTTCACAGCTTTTAGCGCATTTCTCAATGCTTCTTTAGTATCACAAACGATTAATAGTAAACAATCCCCCACCCGTTTAATCATATCGTCAACTAAAACAGGAATATCCTTAAAAATAACCCCGTGTTTTTTTGCGCCTGGAATCATCGTATGGTCGATAACTTCCACTACACCTGGAAGTTTGCGGATTTCCTCAATATTCATTTTGATAACCCGACCATAGGGAATGGTGCTTCGATATACCCCAGCATACAACATATCAGGAAATTCTAAGTCATCTGGATAAATAGCTTTACCCGTGACTTTATCATAAGCGTCAGGTCTGATTTGACTAGCCCCTACCGCTATCACATATCTCACCCCGACTTTCCTTCATCTTCGCTTGGGCTAACTTAACTCCTTCAACAATCTTTTGATAGCCCGTACAGCGACAAAGGTTACCAGAAATAGCTTCCTTAATTTCAGTTTCAGTCGCATCAAGATTACTATCTAATAAGGCCTTTGCGCTTAGAACCATACCAGGAATGCAATAACCACATTGTACCGCTCCAACTTCTAAAAATGCTTCTTGGATAGGGTGTAATTCGTCAACACCCACTCCTTCAATAGTGGTTATTTCCTTCCCATCACAACTTGCGGCTAAAACTAGACAAGAATTAATTGTTTTCCCGTCCATAATTACCGTACACGCACCACATTCACCTTCGCCGCAACCTTCTTTAGTTCCCTTTAATTTTAACTCATCCCGCAAAAAATCAAGTAAACGCATTAATGGATGAATCTTTCTTGTATAAGGTGTTCCATTAACGGTAATGGTTACTTCAACCATCAATTTCACCACCTAGAGCACTTCGAAGTGCTAATTTATAAACCCCTTTTACTGCCTCTTTCTTAAATGGCATAGTTGGACGGTTCTTAATGCTTTCATAAACTGCATTCTCTAAACCTGTTAATACCACATCACTAGTTAAATAAGACAAAGGTTTCCCTTCACACATCTTTTCGATATCCCTTACCCTAAATGGGTATCTACCAACAGCACCTAAAGTTATATTGATTTTTTCGACAATATCCCCATTTTCTTTTAAACATACAGCGGTATTAATACGGGCAATCGCTAATGAGTTTCGTTTACCTAGCTTATAAAAACCGCTCTTATAGCCCTTTCTGGGTAGTATTATTTTAGCGAGAACTTCATTAGGTTTAATCTTTTCTGTCTCGTAATCATGGAAATACTTAACTGCACAAATAACTCTTTCTCCCTCAACCGAATTAAAGATGAACTTACCTTCTAAACTCATAATCATCGGCACACTATCAGCTGCAGCAGAGGCATTAATCACATTTCCACCAATCGTTGCCATATTGCGGATTTGTGGTGCCGCAAAATGCTTTGCACAAAGGTAGAGTCCTGAAAATTCTTGTTTAATTAGAGGATGCTCGCATAAATCACGGAAAGTGACCATACTACCGATTTCAATCTCATCATCTTTTATAATGATTTCCTTTAACTCCGTTAATTTGCTTAAATCGATTAATGTATCTACTTTTCGGCGGTCCTTTCTAATGTCGATAATTA
>JAAZCR010000275.1 GCA_012513195.1 Bacilli bacterium
ATCAAATACAGTAAGAATATGGGAGTTTTCTTTTATTTGGGTAAACATCGTAAAGCGTTGGTCGTTATTCTTTAATTTTTTACTAAATAGATATAATTTTCTTACTAATAAAGGTGAAATAAAAGAATCAACGACTGTTTTACGATGTTTTTGAATTACCTTCAAATATGATGTAATAATATCTTTAGAAGTAGTAAACATTACTACTTCTTTTTCATCTTCATCGATTTTATAACTATATGTATAATCAACTACATCAATAATGGCATCTTTATAAGGTAACGATTGAAGGGATTCTTCTAACTCAAGACGTAAATATTTTTTTAAATCATCACCTTTAACATACTTGGGTACTCGCATTTTCTTTATGATTAAATTTTGATCAGGAATCATTAACTTCACAAAGGGACTAGATAGACGATATTTACGAAAAATGGTACCTAGAATTTTGCTTAATAGGTTTTCATCCATTATTTTCCCATTAATGATTGTACCACTCTTTAATTTTACTTCCCCTACTTTTCTTACTGTTAAACTTCTTTCATCAACTAAAGCAAATTTAATAAAGTTATCTGTGAACATTAGGTTAATGATATTTTTACGAAAAAGCATCAACTCTCACCTACATATTAAAGAGTAAATTGAGATACCAGTTTATTAAATCTGGTCCAATAAAGTAGGCAATTAAACTTCCTACCGCTATAAATGGTCCGAAAGGTATTGGTGTACCTTTTTGGATGATTCTTAATAAAGTCAATGATAAGCCTATTATAGAGCCAATTATTGAAGCTAAGAATAAAGACATAAATGTTAATTTAAAGCCTAAAACTAAACCTATTATACCATATAATTTAATATCTCCGCCACCCATTGCATCTTGTTTATATATTTTTTTCCCAATTATAGCGATACTAAATAGTAATCCAAACCCAAATATACCACCAAGTAAGGTCTCTAAATAAGGGTGGAGATTAAAAGTAATAAAATCCTCTGGAATTTTAAAAATTAGTCTTAAGATTATTATAAATATTAAGAAGAAGATGATTACTGAATCTTCAATCAACATGTATTCTAAATCTGATACACAAATGATAACAAATAAACTAACAAAGAAAACACTAACTAATAACTCCCCACTATAACCAAACACAAAATAACTAAGCATAAATAGTATACCAGTTAATAACTCAAATATGAGGTATTTTGGCGAAATATGCGATTTACAGTTTCGACATTTTCCACCAAGAAATATATAACTAAACACAGGTATCAATTCATACCAACTCAACACATGTCCACATTTAGGACAATGGCTTCTTGGTTTATGGATACTTTGACCTGCAGATAGTCTTAAACCTACGACATTAAAAAATGAACCAAAACATAATCCCAATATAAATAAACTGATATATATATAAACTTCCATTTATACCACATCCCTTAATAGTATCTAGTAAAAAACCAAGACCAATTGGTCTTGGTTTTGAATATCAGCCCTTTGCTGATTCAGTATAACCCACTTTTTCTATATCATCTCTTGTGAATGGTAGTATGTCTGTTGTTACTTTATTTGTTTCTTCATCAAATATATATATTGGTGTATTTGGGTCTTTATTAAGTTTATAATTTTCACTTTGAAATGGTGTGATTAATGTAATTTTAGTAATTTTGCCTTCTTTATTAACTACTATAGTTATTTGACCTTCTGTGAAAACATCAATACCAAAGTTTTCCACAACTTCAATTATATCATCATCTTCATCATCATCGACTGTTTTTACCACTCCTCCTTTTACAGAATATATAACAGTTACTCCAGTACCTTTTGTTGCCCATTCTGATAATGCATCGGTTTTTGCTGCTGAAATATAACTATTTACATTAGCCGCAAAAGTGTCTTTTCTAGAG
>JAAZCR010000276.1 GCA_012513195.1 Bacilli bacterium
ATTAAAAGCGTTAATTGTGATTTTACTTATGACTCCTTTACTTTTGAAACACCAATATCTCGTATACCTTTCATCCCTGAAGAAAATCACGAAGAAGCATATAAGAAAATATTAAGCATTCAAGTTGCTTCTTTAGCTAGAAGAATACAACATGTGAACGCCAAAAATGTATTGTTAGGGTTATCAGGTGGGCTTGATTCTACATTAGCCTTAATCGTGCTTTACAAAACATTTGAGTACTTAAATATGGATAAACAAGGAATTAAACTCATCACCATGCCTGGACCAGGAACTAGTGAAAGAACATTAAAGAATGCATGTAATCTGGCAAAAGGTTTTGGGTTAGATATTGAAATTATTGAGATAACAGAAATTGTAATGAAAGAATTAGAATTACTAAAGCACGACTTTAATAATAAAGATGTTACATACGAAAACACTCAAGCACGTATGCGGACAAGCATTCTCTTTAATAAAGCTAATCAGTTAAATGGTTTCGTTTTAGGTACTGGTGATTTATCAGAATTAGCTTTAGGATGGTGTACTTTTAATGGTGACCATATGTCCAATTATAGTGTTAACTCAGGTCTACCAAAGACTTTAATTAGATTTATGGTTAATGGTTTCTTAAAATATGAACAAAATGTTAATGAGTTATTGAAAGATACCTTATCGGATATTCTTGATACTCCTATTTCACCTGAATTATCTGGTAAAGACCAAAAGACTGAGGATATCATTGGCAAATATGAAATACATGATTTCATTATGTATCGCTTCTTAATCGCTGGTGATAGTGAGGAACGGATCGATTACTTAATGAACTATGCTTTTCCTGAACTAAGTGCTGAGGAGCGTAAAAATTACCTAAAAACGTTCTTTAAACGCTTTTTCTCCCAACAATTTAAGCGCTCCGTTTTACCTGACGGACCGAAAGTTCTTTCAATATCCTTATCACCAAGGTCCGACTGGCGCATGCCGAGTGATATAAACTATATCGATTAGATTAAAGACCGCGAACAAATCATTAGTTCGCGGTTTCTTAATTATCGCTTACTATGTTTAAGAAAATTACTTATATTATCGTAAGTGAGTAGGAATTTTTTCCGACATATGATACAAAATTATATATCTTTTCGGCAACTTTATAATCAATTATAAAGTGATTAATAAGATGTTTTCTTGTTATAACACGCTTAAGTTGGACTGACAAGATACGAGAAAAAAAGGTCTTTAACAATTCTTCGACGTACATTAGTAGAAAAAACAGTGAAAAACTGTTATTTAACCTAAATTTGGATGATAAATCTTAAAAAAAATGTAAGATTTCCTACTGTCTTATTATTAGATGCATATTCACCGTTATAATAGTGATAAAGTAATAGATTAAGAAAGAAGTGATGGTGGGGCATGATTAAGAAAATTGTCTATTTTATCCTATTGTTAGTTCTGTTTATTGTTATAAATAAGGGAATTAATGCTTATGGAGAGGATGTATGTATACCAGACAATAAACCAGTAATTGAAAATGCGAAGGACATTTATTACAAGATTGGTACTCCTAAACCTGATTATTTGACAGGAATTATCTTAAAAGATAGTTGTGGCATGATTTTATCCACTGATAAGATAAATGTTGATGATAAGTGGGTACATCTTGATAAGGTGGGAGTATATCCATTATACTATCAATCACAACTTACAAGTGTGGAAGTAAAAGTATATGTATTCGAGGATATTCCCAAGTTAGAGGGTGTGCGCAATTTCAATGTCGAAATAAACGATAATCCACCCAATTATCTTGATGGTGTAATCGCTACTGATGTTTATACTAATGAAGATTTAACGGATGAAATAATAGTTGATGATTCAGAGGTTAACTATCAAAAGTTAGGAACCTACAATTTAACTTATCGTGTACGAGATTCACGGGGAAATGAAACTGTTAAAACTGTGA
>JAAZCR010000277.1 GCA_012513195.1 Bacilli bacterium
CAAGACAAATAATCACTATAAATAATGTTTTTAGTCCAAGCGAACAGGATATTAAACATGCTTTAAGAGTTTTAGAAGCTAGAGATTTAGCGCTTAAAGAAGGAAAAGGGGTTTTCGCTTTAGATGGTAAAATGGTCGACCTACCCATTATTAAACGCGCGGAATATATAATTGAAGTTGCCAAAAAATTAAAGTTAGTGAGTGACAATGATGAAACTTAATGGTTATAAGGAACACTATGAGTTATTCTCTCACGTTGATTTAAATAAGAAAACTAAACTAATTTACCCTAAGAAAAGTAATTTAAGTAATAATAAGTTCCGCGATAGTTTAGATAAATTATTAGATGAACTACCTCTTCGAGATGGGATGACGATAAGTTTCCATCATCATTTGCGTAATGGCGATTATGTCTTAAACATGGTGATGGAAAAAATCGCTCAACGAAATATCCATGATATCACCATCTTTGCGAGTTCTATATTTCCCTGTCATAAACCTTTAGTGGATTTAATCGAAAAGGGAATTGTAACCCAAATTTATGCAGCATATATTTCTGGACCAGTAGCAGAAGCAATTAGTTATGGTAAGTTATCAAAGGTCTGTGTAATGCATACCCATGGTGGACGTGTCCGTTTAGTTGAAAGTGGCGACGTGAAAATCGACATTGCCTTTATCGCTAGTCCCACTTGTGATAAGTTAGGGAATATTTCAGGTAGATTCGGTAAAAGTGCCTGTGGTTCATTAGGGTATGCGGTAACTGATGCTCAATATGCGGAAATTACCGTAGCGATTACAGATAATTATGTTGATTACTTAAATGTTTATGATATTGAAGGAAAATACATCGATTATATTGTTTCTGTTCCTTCTATTGGTGACCCTAAAGGAATAGTATCGGGAACCACCCAAATCACTCGTAATCCCATCGGATTAAAGATAGCTCGCCTAACCGCTGATGTCATTCGTTATTCAGGCTATTTCCAAAATGGTTTTTCTTTCCAAACGGGGGCGGGTGGAACGAGCCTTGCGGTTAGTTACTATTTAAAACAACTAATGCATGAGCATCAAATCAAAGGTAGTTTTGCCTCAGGGGGAATTACTGGTTATATCGTCGATATGCTTGAGGAAGGTCTTTTTGAAAGACTATATGATGTGCAATGTTTCGATTTAGAAGCGGTTCGTTCAATTCGCGATAATAAAAATCATATCGCGATTAGCGCTTCGAAATATGCGAATATTAACGATGAACCAGTTGTAAATGATTTAGATTTTGTCATCCTAGGAGCTACAGAGATCGACCTTGACTTTAATGTGAATGTCACTACCAGTTCCACGGGTATTATTATGGGTGGTTCAGGAGGACATGCAGATACCGCTGGTGGCTCTAAGGTCACCATCATCGTATCACCGCTTTTTAATGCCCGTATTCCTTTGATTAAAGACCGGGTATTGTGTCGTACTACCCCAGGTGAAAGTGTCGATGTTTTAGTGACAGAGCGGGGCATTGCGGTTAATCCGAAACGGATAGATTTAATCGATAACCTTAAGGAAGCAGGATTACCTTTAGTTTCAATAGAAGAATTAAAGACCTTTACAGATAGATATCTTGGTATTCCTGAAAAGATTAATTTTGGTGATAGGGTAGTAGCGGTAATTGAATATCGTGATGGAACAGTAATTGATTTCCTTAGACAAAAAATCAACACATAGTCATATAATGTAAATTAAAAAGAGGAGGATGTAAAGAAAAGTAATATATCCTCCGCTTTTTTCATTTTTACATAAGAGGGAATTATTGAAAATTATCATTTTTATGTTAAAATAATGTATTAATAATAAATATTGTGTTACTAACGAGATTAATGGACGTTTAATTCATAGATTTGTAAGAAATCTAAATTTAAGGAGGAATGTATGGCTAAACTCATAAATATTTTTTTAGATGAAATTCTTACCACAATTAGAAAGATTTCTGAGTTACTTAAGGATAAGACCTTAGATGATTTTAAAAGTAATTATCATGTGGTTGAGAATGTCATCAAGTACTTAAACATTATTAGTGAAGCGGCGCGGCATGTGCCTGATGAGGTCAAACAGGAGTTTAATGGTATTCCTTGGGAAGAGCTAATAAACTTGCGTAATATTGAGAATAATCCTGAACACCTTAATCTCGTTTGGAATATCGCTACCAATAAGTTAACGGAAATTAGTGCGATTATTGAAGAGGTATTAAACTAAAAAATAAGTCCTTCAAGTTTTGACTTGAAGGACTTATTCTGTTTTATAGACTCTTACTATTTGGAATATAGTTGGAACGAATATTTTTGATCATTTCAATGCGTTCTTCAGCATATCTGTTAGCGGCAAGTTGGGTGTTGATGTTGTATCTCTTCGCTAAGTTGAAGATATATAGTAAGCGATCGTAAATGCGTTCAACAATCTTAAGGGTCTTTTCACGGTCATATGGTGGGAAGAATTCTTGATAGACGTTGATTAAACCACCACCATTGATGACGAAATCGGGAGCATAAAGGATACCTCTTTCCATTAACATGTCGCCATGACGTTTTTCATCTAAGAGGACATTGTTTGCGGCTCCAGCGACGATTTCACATTTTAATTTTGGAATTGTATCATCATTTAGGATAGCACCAACAGAGCATGGTGCAAAGATATCGCATTCAACCGAATAGATTTCTTCTGGTTTAACCGCTTTCGCATTATAAACTTTAACAACTTGTTCAACTTTCTCAGGCATGATATCGGTTACGATGAGTTTTGCTCCTTCTTGATGGAGATATTCACAAAGAGCACGACCAACTGCACCTAAACCTTGAACAGCAACGACTTTGTCTTTTAAGGAGTTATTGCCCCATTTTTCTAAGGCACAAGCTTTAATTCCCCAATAAACACCGTAAGCAGTGACGGGTGAAGGGTTGCCTGATAAGTCAGCACGACCATTGATGAAATCAGATTCCATTACCATATATTCGCAATCATGTTCATCGATGTTCATATCTTCGCCTGTGTAGAAACGGCCATTTAAGGATTGAACATAACGACCATAAGCACGTAGATAAGCTTCTGTTTTAACAGTTTTAGGGTCACCGATTAATACAGTTTTACCCCCACCGCAGTTACATTCAGCAGCTGCACACTTATAAGTCATGCCACGGGATAGACGCACAACATCGAAGAGCGCTTCTTCTTCAGTTTTATAGTTCCATAGTCTTGTTCCACCAATCGCAGGACCTAATTTAGTATAATGGATGGCGGTTATTCCTTTTAAACCTGTGGTTTTGTCATAGAAAAATATGATTTGTTCGTGACCATATTTTTCCATGTAATCAAAAACACCCATAAATCTCCCTCCATTTTATTTTTTTATATTAATATATTTTAGTTTCTTCTTCGCCATTTAACACTCTAAGAGCACCAAGCGCTAAAGCTTGGAGTTCATCTTCACCTGGGTATACTAGTACATCAGCAATAAACTTGACTCTTTCGATGATGCGACTTGTGATATATGGTTCATAAGCTAAGCCACCAGTTAAGACGATGTAATCAACATCACCATAGAAAACGGTACTGCAAGCACCGATTTCTTTCGCGATTTGGTAAATCATCGCATCCATAATTAACTCAGCATATTTATCGCCATTTTCGATACGTTTAACGATTTCTTTGGCGTTATTAGTACCTAAATAAGCTACTAATCCACCTTGACCATAGTTCATGCGTTTAATGTCTTGAAGAGTATATTGTCCACTAAAACATAATTTATATAAAGGTCCTAGTGGGACTGTTCCACTGCGTTCGGGACTCATAGGACCATCGCCATCAAGGGCATTATTAACGTCGATGACTCTACCTTTTCTGTGACAAGCGACGCTAATACCACCACCAAGATGAGCGATAATTAGATTCATATCCTCATACTTTTTCCCTACATCCTTAGCAACTTTGCGAGCGGTCGCTTTATGATTTAATGCGTGGAAAATACATTGACGTTCGAATAAAGGATGCCCTGATATTCGCGCTATGTCTTCCATTTCATCAACACTTACGGGGTCAACGATGAAAGCGGGAATATTGAGCTCTTTGGCAATTTCGTGAGCAATGATGCAGCCTAAGTTTGAGGCATGTTCTCCCCGTTTTGCCTCATAAACGTCTTGAATCATCCGCTCATTAACTAAATAAGTTCCGCTCTCGAGTGGTCTTAACATTCCTCCCCGACCACAAACAGCATCGAGTTTGGTTATATCAAAATTACGGGCTTTAAGTGTTTCTAAGACAAGGTTTTTTCGAAATTCAAACTGACTAATGATATTAGGAAATGGTTTTAATTCTTCGACAGAATGAGAAATTTTTTCTTCAAAAACTTGTTTATCATCTTCATATACCGCTATTTTCGTTGATGTTGAACCTGGATTGATGATTAGTATAAATTTCCCCATTACTAATTCTCCTTATCTAAGAGTACGCTTAAGGCGATAGAATATAGTTTTGATTCAGCACTATCTGAGCGACTGGTAAGGACAATTGGAGCTTTCGCACCAACGATGATACCAGCACTCTTAACATTATCACAACCAAAGACCCATCCTTTGTATAAAGCATTGCCAACTTCAATGTATGGAACAATTAGGATATCCGCATTACCTGCGACAGGGTTCTTAATGTTTTTAATGCGTGCTGCTTCTTTGTCTAAAGCTAGGTCAACAGCGAGGGGGCCACAAATATCACATTGGAAGATTTCTAAGTTTTCCACCATCTTTTCTACTTCTTGGCATTTGATCGTAGATGGCATCTTTGGATTAACTTTTTCAACCGCACTAATACACGCCACTTTAGGACGAGAGATACCTAGATTATGTGCTAGTTTAACCGCATTCTTGGTGATTTTCTTTAAATCCTCAACACTAGGGTCGATATTCATAGCGCCATCGCTTAAGAAAATTAGACGGTCAAATTTTGGTAATTGAATTACCATTACATGACTAATGAGATTATCTGTTCTTAGTCCTACTTCTTTGTCTAGAACTTTTTTCATAATAACCGCAGTATCGACTATTCCTTTCATCAATACATCGGCTTTTCCTGATGATACACATTTAACTGCTTCTAGACAAGCTTGTTCCTTATCAGGAACATTTACAAGTTCACAATTAGTTAGATCAAATTCGAGTTCTTGCGCAATCGTGCGTGTCTTACTTTCATCGCCAAATAAAACAAAATGGGCTAAGTTAAGTCTAACCGCATCGCTGACAGCTTGCATTACTTCATGATCATCAGCACAGGCTACCGCAATTGTCTTATTCGGTCTTGTTTGCGCACATAACATAATTTCATTTAAAGATTTCATAAAGGCACCTCCCTAAGAAAACGCTTTCAAGACTATTATACTATAATTTGGAAAGATATAAAGACTTTTTTTCAAAATTTTGACTTCTACCTCTTAATCCATTACAATTATTATAACATGAGGTGAAAATATGGATGAAATAATACCGAAGCTAATTGCCTTTGCGAAGGAACGAACTGATATTCAAGCGTGTCTACTCACTGGATCACGGGCAAATCCTAATGTCTTAAGTGATCTCTATCAGGATTATGATGTTATCATGGTTACTAATAATCATGAATACTATCTACATGTAAATGATTGGCTACAAGTTTTTGGTAATGTGGTGATGTACCAACATAACATTATTGATGAAAGTAAACATATTTATTTGATTCTCTATCAAGAAATGTTTCGCATCGATATGACTTTTATCGCTCCTCATCGTTTAGATGAAATATTAAGGGAAAGTCTCTTGGTTAAACTGCTTGATAAAACGGGGTTAATTCCCGAGTTAGGAAGCCCATCAGAAATAGATTACTACATTAAGAAACCAACGGAACATGAGTTTCAGGAAGCCCTTAATGAGTTCTTTTGGTGTTTGAATAATGTGGCAAAAGGAATAAAGCGTGATGAGTTAGTCTATGTAAAATGGATATTTGATACAATCGTCCGCAAACCATTGTTAGAGGTAATAGGTTGGTATGTTGGCTGTCAATATGACTTTCAAGTTAACCTAGGTGCGTATGGACGTTTTATGAAAAAGTATATTACCAATGATTTATATGCAATGTTGAGAGCGACATATGTAGGTAATAATTATGAAGATATCTGGGAAGCTATTTTTACAAGTTGTAAACTAATGCGCATAACAGGTACATTTGTAGGAGAAAAACTAGGTTATCAATATCCACTTCAAGATGATATGAACATGCTTAAATATTTGGAAAAAATAAAAAATACACATTAAATTAATAATGTGTATTAACTACTTCTTTAATTCTTTAGTATCTTTACTTTTTTTCTCACTATTTTCTTTATAAACATCGCTAAAATCAAATAATTCGCGAATATCGACTTCTAAGATCTTAGACAAACGATAGGCATTCGCAATTGTAATATTTTTTTCAGCACGTTCAATCTGCCCGATATAAGTTCGATGCATACCACTTAAGAATCCTAACTCTTCTTGTGATAAACCCTTACTCATCCGAAGTAGCCGCAACTTTTTACCGAAGAGTACGTTAAATTCGCGATCCTTCATCACTAATCACCACCATTTACTTAAAAAATACTTATAAATATCTATATAATCTACAGACTAAAAGTAGCATCAGCCATTTTTCTGAAAATTTCTTCTGTAAAGTATGTTTAACAATAGAATATTGAGGTGATGATTATGATATTAGGTGTTGGTACCGATTTGGTTGAAATTAATCGGATCAAAAATAATTACCTTAGACTTGCTGAAAGAGTATTGACCGATAAGGAGTTAAAACTCTTTTCCGAGTTTCAAAATGAGAAGCGCAAGCTAGAATATCTAGCAGGACGCTTCGCAGCTAAAGAAGCTTATGCGAAAGCATTGGGTACAGGCATTGGTGATGTTAGTTTTAAGGATATTGAGGTACTCCATGATGAGCTAGGGAAACCATATATTAATGTTCAGAATGATACGAAAGTTCATCTATCGATTAGTCATACTGAACAGTATGCCATCGCATTTGTGATAATTGAAAAGTAAAAAGTCTATTTGCTTAGCCTTTTTTACTTTAGTCTTCTGTGTGTGCAAATAATAACCCAATGTTTATTAAACCTGTAATACCCACGAGAGTATAGATTGTTCGCGATACTATTGAAGTTTCACCCGCAAACAGCCATGCCACGAGGTCAAACTGGAACAATCCAATTAAACCCCAGTTTATCGCACCAATAATGGTAACGACGAGGGCGATTTTTTGTAGTAAAGTTACACTCATATGTCCGCCTCCTCTATAGTTTTCAGTAATATTATCTCTTTTCGTGACAATTTTATACATTATAGAATATTATCTACCTTCAATTCATAAGATTTATTGAAAAATGATGCGAGGTGGAGTTATGCGGAAGATAATTTATATTATGTTTTTAGTGGTGATAATTTTTTTAATAAATGCTTGTGGTAAACATAGTCAAACAGATATTGTTAAAGCTTTAGGAGAAAAAGTTGAAGAGATCAAAGCATTTGATGTGGATGCGGTAATGGATATCAAGGAAATGAATAAGTCTCATTTATTTGATGTTAATATCAAGTATCAACACCCACATTATTTTAAAGTAACCTTAAAGAACCGTGATAGCCAAAATGTGCAAATTGTCTTAAAGAACGATGAAGGTGTATATGTATTAAGTCCCGCTTTAAATAAGAGTTTTAAATTTCAAAGCGACTGGCCACTAAATAGCTCACAGCCCTATTTATTTCAATCATTAGTAAAAGACATTATGAATGATAAGAATGCGATAATAACAAAGCAAGGAGAAGATTTTGTCGTTGAGACAAAGGTTAATTACCGTAAATCACAGGAACTAACTAAACAACGCATTATAATTGATGGAAAGACCCTTTTTCCCAAAGAAGTTATCGTGTTTGATGCACAGATGAATGAAAAAATGTCAGTTAAATTTATGAATGTAGACTTAAAACCTAAGTTTAACGAAGCTGAATTTGATGTTGAATATAGTATGAATAAGGCAATTAATACCTTTGGTGCTACTTTGCCAACATTTGCGGATCGCAATATCATGTATCCTACAAATATTCAAGGGACTGAGTTAACTGCCGAAACAATCAAAGAACTTGAAAGTGGTAAACGTGCCATCATGACTTTTGCGGGAGAAAAATCCTTTACGGTTATTCAAGAATATGTTGATAAAGATGAAGAGTTAGGAGCACCAGAAATATTGTTTGCAGATCCAATTATAATTTGTAGCGGAATAGCATTCTTAGGTGAGCAATCATTAATTTGGATTGACAATGGTATTGAGTTCTTCCTATTCTCTAGTGATTTAACACCAGATCAAATGTACATTATCGCTAACTCATTCACAAGGGCTACAAGTGTTGAGAAATAACTATGAATGAAAAGTTAAATAATTTAGTCTTACATAGTATCCGCCAATATCGCAAACCTAATACTCTTGATTTAACTGTTGGTGAAGGTCACTTTCAGGCACCTTTTAATGCCAAATTGGGAGTATATGAAGCACTACTAATGAATCAAACTAAGTATAGTACCATTAGCGGCGAAGAGAGTTTACGAAAGAAATTTGCAAGTAAATACTATTCCCAATATGATTATGAAGAAGTCGTCGTAACCAATGGTGCTACTCAAGGAATCTTTATCACACTTATGGCGATAATAAATAATAATAGTGATGAAATCATCGTTTTAGCACCATATTATCCTGCCTATGCACAAATTATTACCTTACTAGGTGCTAAACCAGTTATTGTTGATACCAAAGATCATGATTTCAAGATATCTATAACTAAACTTAAAGAATATCTCACACATAATACTGTTGGAATTATTATAAATGAACCATGTAACCCAACAGGTGTAACCTACACCTTAGAAGAGAAATTAGAACTTCTTAAACTGTTTAGAGAACATAAGATGTATGTTATCGTTGATGAAGTTTATCGAGCTTATACTAATGAAGATCATGTATCTTTTGCTGAACTAATCGATTTAAAACTAAAAGAGCAGTTCATATTTGTAAATAGTCTTTCTAAATCTCATCTTATTACTGGTTTTCGGGTTGGATTTGTCTTAAGTAACAAGCAAATCATAAGCAATTTACAAAAATTAAATTGGATGATAATCGGCTCGTTATCAAAACTACTTCAAGAAGGAGCAAGTAATGCCCTTGATGATGATTATTATCCTAATTTTGTGAAACGATATTATATTAATAATACGCGTTATCTACAAGATGAACTAGATGAATTAAACATTGATTATGTTAAGGGTAATGGGGGTTACTATGTTTTTGTAAGGACGGATCAGATGGGGTTAGATGATGAGGGTTTTACCAACCTGTTTAGTGAGAAATATCAGCTTGCGGTGGTGCCTGGGCGAATATTTGGAGAGAATTATCAAAATTATGTTAGAGTTTCATGTTGTCGCGATGTAAAGGATATTATCCGTTTTGTTGAAGTTTTACGGGAGTTAAAATAAGTTAATAATACATCCTTTGTCGTAAAAAATAGTTTACATTAG
>JAAZCR010000278.1 GCA_012513195.1 Bacilli bacterium
ATGTTATATGGTATCGGAACGCATGCTAATCAGGATGCTTGGATTGTAGTACTCATATCCATGCTAGGGGGGATGTCACTAATCCTTCTCTATTGTTGGTTATTAAAACTCTTTCCTGATGCGACATTGTTTCATATGTTTGAAAATGTATTTAATAAATATCTTGCCAAAATCATCTCATTTCTCTATGTGCTCTACTTCGCGATAATTGCCTCTCATGTAATAGGCGATATTACAACTTTAACATCACTTTATATACTTTCTGAAACCCCACCAATTATTATTGAAATTATTATTACCCTCATAGCAATGTATGGTGTCTTTTTAGGAATAGAAACCTTTGCACGGTTTGGTATTTTGGTGTTTATCTTTATTGTTCCACTTATCTTTTTCTTCTTTATTGGACCGATTCTCTCTAATCAAGCAAACTTCGAACAATTATTACCTATTTTAGAAAATGGCTGGCGCCCTATTTTTAAAGAATCTTTTCCTCTTATTTTCACCAATCCCTTTGGTGAGATCATCGTTTTTCTCATGATAATCCCTTATGTAACTAATAATCAAAAAGTACTACCTGTCGCATTACTATCAATGTTATCGATTGGGATTTTGTTCCTCACTATTACAGTAACTAATATCGTTACTATCGGACCAAAGTTTATCGAAATATCACTATATCCAACTATTCAAGCTATTCGTGGCATAAATATTCTTAACTTCATTCAAAGGGTTGAAGGGTTAGCTGTCTTCTTATTTTTAATCTTAAATTACATGAAAATCATGATTTTTCTGTTTGCGGCAGCGACTGGAGCTAATATTGTCTTTAAAACCAATAATTATCGTAAATATATTATTCCCATAAGTATAGTTGTTTTCATTCTTTCCCATCTATCAATTCAAGATGTTGTCTTGCATCTTTACATTGATACCCATATCGTTCCTTATGCTATTGGTTTACCTTTTGAACTAGGATTTGTTATATTAGCGTTAGGTGTTTATTATATTAAAGAATTATTGAAGATAGATAAAAAGCCAAAAGCTGTTAAATAATTTTTAAAGTAAGAAATAAATTAATTAATTAAAAATAACCAATGATGTGACCATCATTGGTTATTTTCTTTCCCATGGTTTTAATAAACTCAAGTCAACATGACAGTATCCATAAGGATTCTTATCAAGGTATTTTTGATGATATTCTTCTGCTTCATAAAAGTTTTCTAAAGATTTTACTTCTACCACGATTGGTTTATCATATTCCGCTTGCTTTTCTTGGATAAACTTAAGGGCTTCTTGATGACTTTCTTCATCTTCATAATAAATACCCGTGCGATATTGCGTACCAATATCACCGCCTTGACGATTTAAACTAATAGGATCAATAAAACGGAAAAGATGCTCTAAAATCGTGCGAAAACTTATGATATTTTCATCATAGTAAATTTCTACTGCTTCCACAAAGTTAGTTTCGCCTGTTTTTACTTGTTCATAGGTAGGATTAGGAATTTTACCATTCGCATATCCAACTCGGGTCTTTTCAACACCTTTTAATCTTTGGTAATAAGCTTCAACTCCCCAAAAGCATCCACCTGCAAGAACTATTTTCTTCATATTATCAACCTTTCTTTATTATCGAAACTAAGTATTACTACTTTATTATTATAATACATAATAATTTTAAGTTCGCAAAGGAAAAAGCAAAAAATGATAAGAACATTTGGTTCTTATCATTAATCACCAACACGGGGAATTTCAATATCTTTAAGCAAATACCTAATCGCATAACTAGCCGCAATAAATCCCGCTACTGGCGGGACAAAACTATTTGATGCGGGTGGAAATTGGGCTTTTCTTATCTCACTATTTGTAGTCTCTAATGATTCTTCATATTTAGGCTTAATTGGTCGTTCTTTGGAGTATACAACAGGTACTTTACCAGTAATCTTTTCTTTGCGTAATTTTGTTCTAATTACTTTTGCGATGGGATCGTATGATGTTTCCGAAATATCAGCTATTTCAAACATGGTTGGATCAAGTTTATTGGCTGCACCCATTACCGATATGAAAGGAATATTGCGCTTTAAACATTCTTTAATAAGCAATATTTTATAAGTAATTGTATCACAAGCATCAATAAAAAAGGAAATATCATCATTTAATATTTCTTCATAAGTATCATGATTAAAGAATTTATCATGTTTTACTACTTCACACTCGGGATTAATCGCCTTAATTCTTTGAGCCATTAATTCCACTTTTGACTGACCAACCGTTTCTAAAGTCGCATGTAGTTGGCGATTAATATTAGTAATGTCAACTTTATCTTTATCAATAAGGATGATACGACCAACACCGCTACGCACGATTGCTTCACAACTGAAACTACCAACGCCGCCTAGTCCAAGGATCGCTACTGTTGACTTCCTGAGTATTTCTTGACCTTCTTTACCGAATGTTAATAAATTACGACTAAACTGCATCATTTCTTTCACCTTTGCTTAACATAAATAAAGTCAGGTATAGATAACAATACGCTGACTCTATTCTTGCTCATCTTTTTTAGTTTTTATTCCAAAAAGTGGTTTTATGATTAGTGAAACAATATACACCATAATAAAACCTATGAC
>JAAZCR010000279.1 GCA_012513195.1 Bacilli bacterium
ATATTAATTAAAGTATTAGTTTTTTCATAGTTAAGTTCAAGATTAGGCACATTTAATTTTTTGATAATTTCTAAAAGAGTCACTCTTATTACTGCTTTAGGTATCGTCTTTAATTTATCGCAATCAACTATTATTCTCTCTTTTTCAGTTAAAATTATCAATTCTTTCAATAATCTTTCTGCATTTTGATTTAGAAATTCATCAACTTCGCTTAATTGTTCGTGGAGTTGTAGAACCTTCGCATTAATATCAGGTTGTAATTCTTTAAATAACGGAATGATTCTATTTCTAATAAAGTTACGGGCATATTTATCACTTAGATTGGAAGAATCAACCAAATAAGGAATTTTATTCATATCACAATACGTAATTAACTCTTGTTTAGTTAAATCTAATAAAGGTCTTATGATATAAATATTCTTTTCAATTTCATATTTGGGTTTCATTCCCACATATCCACCAAGTTGATTGCCCCGCATAATTTTAAAAAGCACAGTTTCTACTTGATCATCTTGATGATGAGCGAGTGCTATTTTGTTAGCACCATGAGTTTTCGCAACACTCACAAAAAACTCATAGCGAAACTTTCTAGCTTCATCATGAAAATTCTCATTACCACTTTTATGAAAATGACCAACATAGAAAGGTAATTGATATCTATCGCAATAATCCTTAATTAGGTTTTCTTCTTGTTCATTTTCATAACCACGGGTATGGTGATTCACATGCGCTACAATGAGTTTTAATTGCCATTTTTCTTGTAAAGACAATAAAAAGGCTAATAAAGCCATTGAATCAGCGCCACCTGATACTCCAATAACGATTGAATCACCTTTATCAATTAAATTGTGGCTCAATACCTGTTCAGTAAACATCCTTATACTCACCAATTGTATTATAGAATGATATTGAAAAAAGTCAAGAAAACCTTGACTCACGTTTATTATAACTTATTTTTATAATAGCATAAATTATTATGCACTCAGTTTGTTTTTACACGGATTCACCTTAATCACAATTGCGGTCATATCATCAGGGATCTTACCACCAAATTCGGTAATAGCCGCCCTAATGATATCATGAGCTATTTGAATCGATGAAGTGCGTAAAATTTGTACCAAGGTTTTTTCAAATTTATTAATATTGTTGTAGCGTTCGATAACACCATCGCTTACCATAACGATTATATCATTGACCATGAGTTCACAAGTTACTTTTTCAATTTCACCTGAATGTCCCATCGGTAAATTGGCATTGTCAATACGAATTACTTTATTACCACGGATGATGAAACTAGGAGCACTACCAATTTTATAGAAATCAATCGTCCCTTTGCTTTTATTGATGGTCGCATAGTCTAAAGTTGAATAACGTTCATTATATTCCTTTAATGAAAGTAAAGTATTAAGAATACTTACTGCGGTCTTATCATTTGTCCCCGTCTGCAACATTTTATTTAATAATTCTAATGTACTTTTACTTTCAACATGCGCGGAATAACCGCTTCCCATACCATCACTTAACGCTATTACAGTATTACCATTATGCATCTCACATTTTAAGAAGTTATCACCAGAGATGCGAGAACCATCTTTACCTATATAACTTGTCCCAAATTCTAATTCAAAGACTTGTTTAGATGTTACTTTTAATTTCGTTAAATTTTTGTTTGTTTTCAAAACAGAAATATACACTTCTTCTTTAAATAAATCATTAAGAAAATTAAGTATAAGATTATCGTGGTGTCCTTCGTAATTTCTTATGCCAAGATCGATATCAAGATTTTTTGGTTTTATACAATTAGCTTTAACATATATGATATTTACACCTGCTTTTCGTAACTTGTCCCTCAACCGTTCAATTTTAATCGTATCACTTTCATAATCATTATGCACTTCAATGGCATATTCTTGAAGAATTTGAGCTAGTCCTTGTAATTGTGATTGAAATAAGAGATTTGTATTATTATGAGTTTTACTGCTTAATAAATACTCCTGGTTAAGTTCAATAGCGGAATTTATAACCGCATAAGCTGCAAAACAATACATGCTAAACAAGTCTAAGAAACGGTTTTTATCAGCGTTTAAAATTTCTTCGCCTTCTTTGAGAATTTGACTAAAGTAATTATAGGTCTTAATGTGATTACAATTTAAACATAATTCTTTCTTTAAGCACTTCTTACAATGCCGCTCCGTCAATTCCTCAATCGCATCATCAAGTTTCATTAGCTCCGCACTTGACTCTAAGGATTTATAAGCGAAGGTCTTAAATAATTCAGCAAAATTTAATAATCGCTGGCTCACTTCTTCTCTAAAGTTTTCAACATAAATCTGATAATATTTAGCATCTTCATATTTGGGAGTTAAGATATTTAACAAATGGTTCTCACAGAAAAAACTAACTATATAATAGACTGTAGTTACAAGAGCGTTACTAAGGAAGAATCCTAATAAATCACCTGTTAAGTAACCTAAATAATATATAACAACTGGACCTAAAAAGAAACAAAAAGTTTTTAAAGAAAAGTTTTCTTTAGGTAAAAAAGCAGAAAAAACACCTAAATAAGGGATAATGGTATTCCCTTGAATAGGGTAGCCTGAAAATACTAAAGCAAAATAAACAAGGAAGGTAGTAATTAGAGTATTCAGTGCTGTTGTGGTCATTCCTAGGAACATAATTGTTAAACTCATACTTAATAATCCTAGATTAAAACCATATAAATTAATAGTAAACAAGCCTATTTGCAGATTAAAGAGAAATGCAATAAGTGCGTAAACGTCTTCTTTAAACAAAAATTGTTTCTTAGTATGGTTTATTTCTAAAGATTTTAAATATATTGTATAAAAGGCACTAATAAATAAACATATAAAAATCAATTGCATAAAGTTGATATCAGTTTGTTTCAAGATGCTGTTAAGAGTATAAGATATTAGCCCTAAAAGATTAAGGATCAAATAGTTAATTTTATCATTATTTTCACGATGAACAAAAAAGAGCAAAGGCACGAAGGCAATTATAAGATTTAACACTTGTACATAATCAATAAAAAGTGTTAAAAGGGTAATAATCAACATTGTGAATAATCCTTGACGTTTATCTCGCTCAATTAAAAAACACAATAATGGTATGCAAAAACACGCACCTAAACCAAAATTTATTGAAAAAGCAAGTGGTGAAAATACTAACGCCATTAGTATTTGTCCCAACAAATCCTTTGATATTAATTTACTCTTCTCTTTGACAATTTGTTTGTTGAGTTTATCGTTTAGTGCCGAAAGTGTCTGTGCCATTATAATCTCTCCCTCAATATGCATTTTGTATTATTATAAGAGATTAATTTTTATTATTGTGTTGAATTATGGGAGAGACTTTGATTTTATTTCACATAATTAAAATTTCTAATTATAACTGCTTAAGTTGTTGGGAAATAATAATAGCTACTGAAGAAAACAGTAATATATATATTACAATGATGAATAAGATCCACGGTAATTTAAGTCGAATCCTGGTTAATCTTAAGTTTTTTCCGCATTTTTTGAATTGTGATTTTTTTCGTGACATATTTCCCACAACCTATTAATTTTTTTATGAGGAAACTAAATATTTGCTTTAGGAAAAGATAAGTATCTACAAAAGGCTTAACGAAGATATATCTTAAGACTTTTAAAAGTTTATTTATTAAGTAATATATTAGTTTTCGAAAAGGAAATAAATTCTTTTCATAATATTGATTCGCAAAGCGATAATACAATAAAAAACTAACAATCATAATTCCATAACAATAAAACGGTATAATACCATCACTGATTTTATAGATAACAGTAAAAATAATACATCCTTGAATGACAAAAAAACATATATCTAGGACAAACTTTAATGTCTTTCTTAGATGTATTAATATAAAATAATACACCAAATCATAAGAAGCCCCTAAATAGATTCCGGATAATATCGCGTATAGCAAAAGTAAGAATTGTGTTTTTAAATCAATCATTTAAATAACTTGCTGAAGAATCCTTTAGAGGCTTTCTTATCATCCTCATGGTCATAGTATTCCACTTTAGTCACATATCCGGTAATCAACATTTCGCCTTTCTCAACGCTAAAATTAAACATTTCTAATTCATGACCAGAAAGAGTCATATACCCTAAGACAGTTTCTAGAATGAATTCTTCACTATTTAAACTTTCAATTTTAACAACTCCTGTTAGTTCAATTGATTTCCTGTCACGAATTAACATATGATGGCTCTTTAAATTAGTATTTGTTTCTCTGGTTGTTTTATTAAAAATTTCGCTTTGATTCATGAAAAAAACCTCCTTTATTAACTATCAGTAAATTATATTAATCTATCCTGATAGTTATGATAAAAGGAGGTTTATAAACGTTCTTCACTAACGATTTCGTACATGTTTTCTGCATCAGCTTTCTTTGAAGATTCGCTGATTTGTGTTACTCTAAATGTTACCCTTTTATTTCCATAAGTAATAGTTACGAGATCGCCCACTTTAACTTCACTACTAGGTTTAGCGATCTTATTGTTTATTTCAATCCGTTCATGCTCGGCTACTTCTTTCGCTACAGTACGTCTTTTAATTAACCGTGATACTTTTAAATATTTGTCTATTCGCATTGTTCTCTCCTATTCTAATACTTTCTCGTAACAATTAAAGGGATCAGGAACTTTGCGTAAATATATTTGCCCGACAAACTTAAATCCATGTTTTTGAAAGAAGGCATTCATTCTTTTATTCTTGGAGTTAGTGTCGACTTTCAAATAGTTAATACCTTTATTGCGAGCTAAATTCTCTGCAAACTCAAGTAATTTCGATCCAATACGTTGATTTTGATAACTTCTTTTTACCGCAAAGCGATGAATAACAATTGCTTCTCCTTGTTTTTGCCAGTTTAATTTTTTATAAGCCTCATCTTCCTGTTTGTTTAAACAAATGAAACCAGCAACTTCATTATTACGTTCAAAAATGTATAAACTGGCATTCTTGATATCTTCGAGAAAATATTCTTTTGTCGGATAATCATCGCCCCATTGATAATTACCTTCTTTTTGTAAATCTTCTATGGTTTCTTTAACGATATTAAGAATCTGTTCAATATCGTCATAGCGCGCTATTCTAATCATCTAAGTCACTACTCCTAACATTTTAATAATATATTACAACACTAGCGTAATTAAATAATAGATTATTGGTAAAAAAATTCCGGGAAGCATATCTACTACATTTATCTTTTTAATTTCCAGTAAATCTAAACCTATACCTATTATTAATATATTGCCAACAATCGTCATCTGATTAATCACAGTTTGTGGTAAAAAATCTTTAAAGAAAAATGCGATAACGGTGATTGTTCCTTGATATAACAAAACTGATACACATGAAAAAAGTACACCGATTCCTAATGTAGAAGCTAAAATCATCGAAGTTATGCCATCTAAAATCGCTTTAATGGCAAGAATAGAGAGATCGCCTTTCATTCCATCATTGAGCGCTCCCATAATCGCCATTGCACCCACACAGAAGATTAACGAACTCGTCACAAATCCTTTCGCAAAACTTTGTTCGTGTGAGAATTTCTTCTCTACATAGATACCTAAGTTATTTAACTTACTTTGGATTTTCATTAAAGTACCTAATACTCCACCTAATACTAACGAAATAATGATAATTAAGAATAAAAACTTATCGGTGGAAGCGAGAAAACCACTAACAGCACCTGTTACTCCGATGACAATGGTAGTTAATCCAATGCCTTGCATCATCGTGTTTTTAAAACTATCTTTGAGGTTTTGTTTAAGAACTAGTCCAATAAAACTACCACTTATAATGGCTAATGCATTGATGATTGTTCCTAATCCAATCAAGTAAATCACCTACTAATTTATAATTTTAATACAAAATGGCTGATTTTTCTACTATTTTCGCAGAAGTTGTTCACTTAGGATATTTTATCTTATTATACTCATTTGTTTGATTATTTTAGTTTCCTCATATATAGATATATGTTATAATAGTCTTCACAGAGTAGATAAGAAGCGTTAAGTGCTATAGGATGGGATGTTGCCTATAGACGAAAGGGAGGTTTCTCCCTGCGATTTCTTATCGCGTCCGCTGTAAAAATATGTATATATTTTTAGTGGACTTCTGTAATTTTATTTAAACGGAGGTCTTTTTTATGACTAAATCAAAAAAAATAATAAGACAAGTAGTATTTGGCGCAATTTTTGCGAGCGTCGCAATTATCATGAAGTTATTCATTTCTTATGAAACCCAATTTTTTGCGGTAAGAATCTTTGAAATACCAATTATGATTGCAGGTATTCTTTTAGGTCCGCTATATGGTGGATTAGTTGGTTTAGTAACTGATCTAGTTTATTCAATGATTAATATTAGAGGGTTAAATGTGGGACCAAATCTCTTTACTGTAGAAGCGATGCTTTTCGGTATTATACCTGGAATAGTTTTTACATTTTTCCGTTATAAAAAAACAACCATTATCCTATCTACCGTTATTACACTTATTATCGCTTTTATAGTCTCTTCTACACAACTATTCATTTGGCAATATGAACAACCAGCTAGTTTTTTCGCTTTATTGCCTTATCGTTTTTTAGTTATGATTATTAAAATACCTTTCGAAATCATTATTCTGCATTATTTAATAACTTATAAAGGTTTTAGTTCAATTAAAATTTATCAGGACTTTTATCAAAAACATCATATAAACATAAAAGCTTAACCTTTTGGTTAAGCTTTTTTTAATTATATTTAGTTTTCTTTTTCTTCTTCAGATTTTGCATCAGTAACTAATTCTTTAATGCTTGTAACAAGGCCAGCAAGATTTTGAATTTCAGAAGGAATAATAATCTTAGTAGCTTTGCCATCTGCAACTTTCATTAATGCTTCATAGGCTTTAAGCGTTAAGATTCTGTCTGTTGGGTTAGCTTCATTTAATAATTTCAACCCTTCTGCAAGTGCTTCATTAACTTTAAGTATAGCTTCTGCTTCCCCTTCAGCCTTTTTAATTTGTGCTTGCTTTTCTGCTTCTGCCTGTAAAATTCTCGCTTGTTTTTCTGCTTCAGCTTGTAAGATCTTTGCTTGTTTTTCCCCTTCTGCTAATTTTATCGCAGCTTCTCTTTGTCCATCAGCTGTTAAAATTGTTGCACGTCTTTCCCGTTCAGCTCGCATTTGCTTTTCCATAGCATCTTGAATGTCTTTAGGTGGTAAGATGTTTTTTACTTCTACGCGTGTAACTTTGATTCCCCAAGGATCAGTAGCCTCATCGAGAATAATTCGCATTTTAGAGTTAATTACTTCGCGACTAGTTAGCGTTTCATCAAGTTCTAATTCACCAATGATATTACGTAATGTTGTGGCTGTTAAATTTTCAATTGCCATTTCTGGTTTAGATACACCATATGTATATAATTTAGGATCGGTTATTTGTACAAAGACAACCGTATCAATTTGCATCGTCACATTATCTCTCGTAATGACTGGTTGGGGTTTGAAATCAAAAACTTGTTCTTTTAATAATACTTTTTGAGCAACCCGATCAATAAAGGGAATTTTAAAGTGGATTCCAGCATCCCAGACACATTTAAAAGACCCCATACGTTCAATTACATAGGCATAAGATTGTGGAACGATATGAACTGATAATAAAATCAAAATAATTAGTAATGGAATTAAGATAAATAAGAAGATTAACCAACCAGAACTTGCTAAAATTAAGGTCATAACATTCTCCTCCTTTTAATTTACTTTTTTCACAATTAGTTTAACACCGCTAATATCAATTATTTCTACTACCGCGTCTTTTTCTATACGCGAGCCATCAACACTCTTAGCAGTCCAATAAGCGCCATCTACTTTAACTTCACCATATTTGAACTCTTCGATTGTTTGTGTGACAATTGCTCGTCTTCCGATTAAAGAGTTCACATTAGTTTTAACTTGTGAGGCTCTTAATTTCTTAACCGCATAGTTTCTAATTGTGAACACTAATAAAATAGAAACAATGATAAATACGAGAAATTGTAACCATATCATTTGTGGTACGATTAGTGCTACTACCAAACTAGCGAGTGCACCACCCGCAAACCAAATAGTAATTAGATTTAGTGTTGATGCTTCAATTACTATAAAGACTAGTGCTACCAAAAACCAAATAAAGGGTATAATCCATTGCATCTTACTCACCTCACCATTCCTGTCTTCCTACTTTACATTATATGGATTAGAAAGCAAAAATAAAGAAATCTGAATATTTGGGAAAAAGCGAGGATTCTATTGCCTTTTTTCTAAAAATATTCAGAATTTATATTTTTCTAATAATTCAAGCGCCTTTTTATACTTCTTTTTAGTTTTATATTCAACATATAATTCATTTAATACCACATGTTGAATAAGTATATCATATTTATTCAGTTTAGGTTCGATAACTTCTTCAAAATACTTTTCTTTATCTTCTAATTTAACAAATTGATAAATCTCAAAATAATTATCACCGAGTAAGTTATCATCTGGATTTTGTTTTAATTTATGTTTAATTAACACTTCTAATAATCTACTTATTTTATTAGACTCAACTAGTAATGCTTCATTCAAATATATTAATGCTTTCTGTAAATTTTCAGTGAGATACAAATTAACAACATAGAGATTATATATATTTACTAATAATTCTCGTTTATGAATGGTATGCGCAATTTCTAGTGCTTTATTTAACATGCGATAACTAATATCATATTCCTTATTTAAGGTATAAAGAAGACCAAAGTAAAAGTAAATTTTCCCTAACGTTAATTGATTATTAGTATTTAAATAAAATCCTAAAGCACGGTTTAAATAATAACTTGCTTGAATATAAGATTTGCGTTTTATTTCATTAATCGCAATATCAAAATAAATTACATTATTAGAAAGATTATTTTTATGCATATGTTCAAGACTTAATAAATAATATTTATTAGCCACATGATATTCATTAATCAAATAATAATACTTACCTATATAGTGTAATGTCAAAATGAGTAGTTGTGGAGGCAAAATTTCTAATGTTTTTTCAACAAGCTCAAGTAAAATATATGCTTCTTCTAAATCTTCATTTAAGATATTCACAATAAACTCTAAGGCATAATTATAGTGGGTATAAATTACATTGTTTCGGAAAACATTTTGAAAATGATTTATCATTAAAATATATTCATTATAATTAATCGCTAACTGATCATTATTTTGATACTCATAAATATATTCATAATATGATTCAAAAGTCAAAACTTCTTTAGAGGATATTCTTTCATACTTTAAATTAAGTTTATCTAAAAGCAACCAATATATTTCGTGATCTTTTAATGGTTCGCCATTCTCTAATCGCGATAATTGCGCTTGTGAACATATCCCTCGACAAAAATTAACTTGCTTAAAGTTTTCATTATCATTTCGTGCGCTCCGAAAATAAGAACTACGATAATAAAAAATTAATAGCCCCAATTGACGTTTTTCTTCATCATTCAATCTTTTCATAATATCACCTTATTCAGTTGAGGAAGATTATGGTAAATGTGATTATTTCTTGTATCTATGGTATTGTTCTGGGTATAACTTTAAGTATTGATGCCTTTATGTTTAGTTTATTGTTTGGCGCTACAATTAAATATCGCCGTGAAAGGATATTCACTAGCATCATCGTTGGCGCTTTTCATTTTCTCTTCGCGTTATGTGGATATTATCTCACTAATTTACTTTTTACTCATACTAATCTTTATCGGTACATCGAACATCGTTTAGAATACCTAGCTTTTATCATCCTCGTATTTTTAGGCATCATGATGATTAATAAAAAAGATAGCGATGTTAAATACGATATTTCTTTTTTCTTTCACAAATGTCTATTTGCCTTTTCCGTAAGTGTTGATAGTTTCTTCACAGGAATCGCTCTAAAGGCGATGGATCATATTATCATTCTTATCACAGCACCATTATTCGCATTTATTAGTTGCATATTAACATATGTTTCCCTAAAACTTAGTAAAAGCACAAGCAATCGTTTTATTGATATTAATTTGAATATCTATGCTGGTATTCTTTTAATTATTCTCGCAATTATTTCTTTGTTTATTTAATTATAACTTATATTAAAATTTTTAGAAGAGAACTTTGAAAAAAATAAACCAAATCAAGTAAAAAAGCGTGGTATTAACCACGCTAATTATATTATATGGGTTCATTAACTGAGACTATTTAAACAAGAATTTTTATTATTGTCTCATTCTTTATTGTAGACTATTTCTCCATTCACAATGGTAGTATAAACGAAGTTTTGAATGTTAAGTGCATCCCCGCTCCAAATTACTACACCTGCATCTTTACCAACTTCCAAAGAACCAACACGATCTGCAATTCCCATTATTTCTGCTGGATTGATAGTAATTGCTTTCAGAGCTTCGTAAGCATTCATGTCAGCTGCTACAGCATATGATGCGCACATGTTAAGGTGGTGTAAGGGTATAACTGGGCTATCAGTGTTGATAGCTACCTTAACTCCTGCTTCTTGGAGGACTTTTGGTGTAATAAAGGATTTTTCTTTTAATTCAAACTTAGAGCGGTTACCAAAACTTGGTCCTACGATTGCTGGATAGCCTTCTTTGGCCAAAATATCCGCAATTAGGTGCCCTTCAGTACAATGGTCAAGAGTTAACCGTAATTTGAACTCTTTCGCAATCCGAATCACAGTAAAAATATCATCCGCGCGATGTGCATGAGCTTTTAATGGTACTTCGCGTTTAAGTAGAGGTATAAGAGCCTCATATTGCATGTTAAATGCTGGTTTTTTACTTTCATCTTCGGTATTCTTTTCTTTCTTTTCCAAGTATTCTTTCGCTTTATATAATGTCTCTCTTAGGCGCGCTGCTGTTCCCATTCTTGTTTCTGGACCCTTACCACGGTAACATCTTTTCGGATTTTCCCCAAAAGCACATTTCATCGCTGAATAAGGATTTACTACCATATCATCCACACGGCGTCCCGCTAATTTGATAATCGCAAATTGTCCGCCAATTACATTCGCACTACCGGGACCTGTATGCGCTGTTGTTACTCCACCTTGTAATGCTTCTTTAAAAGCGATATCCATTGGGTTAATACCATCAATGGCGCGAAGTTCTGGCGTTATGGGATTGGTTATTTCATTACCATCGTTACCTTCAAAACCAATGGCTTCTTCAAACAAACCAATATGACAATGAGCGTCAATAAAACCAGGATAAACATATTTGCCACTCGCATCAATAACCGTATCTACTCCATCGGTAGGTAGATCTTTCCCAATTGCTTTAATCCTAGTCCCTTCATTTAAAATGTCCGTATTTTCTAAAATCCCATCATTCCCCATTGTATAGACTTTCGCTGCATTTTAATCAATAACATCATTCAACTCTCCCAACATTATATATTTATAATTTTATTCTTGTTTACTGATATTATGGATGATAATTTGCGTGTTATCGGATATTTGTAAATCACTTAATAGGAATTCAGGTTTGAAATTAACATTTAATAGTTCTTTGTAAGGGATAAAAGTAAAACGTTTATGAGGTTCGCGTTTACTTATTATTGTTTCATCTTTTAAATCTTTATCAAATTCACATAAATAAACCAATAAAATTTCATGATAATGGTCTTCACCATAATCAAAGAAGTTTTCATTAATCGATAACAACTTCAAAATCTTCACATTAACGTTTAAATCTTCTTTCGCAATTCTTTTCAAGGCATTTTCAGTAGTTTCACCAAACATTACTCTTCCTCCAGGAAGGGTATAAAAATTCCCATCCCAAGAAAGCAATATTTTGTCATCTTTCTTGATAACCGAAGCTACCCGAAAATTAAAACATTTATTATCATGTCGGAAGTTGATATACACAACCATACCTCCTCTACATAATTGTTCTATTAAAGTAACCCCTAGTATAGTTATTGTTTTCTTTATACTTATTTATAATGTCTTCAATTAATCTTATATCGTCATCATATATTAAAGATTGATATGCTTTAATAACTTTAAGAGATTCTTGATAATCTTCAAAGGTGAGATTAACCCTAAATTTTCGATACCCATATTCTTTTAATTTTAAGACTTCTTTAGCTAGCACTAAGTTTTTACTGTTATAGATGTGCATTTTGCATGCTTTATCCATTTTAACTGGAAACCGTTCATTAAGTTCATCTACTAAATAGTAGCGTTTGGTGTTTTTTCTTGGACACATTCTACAACCATTTAAACTGTTAAATAGACAATATTTTGTAACCATCACTTCTTGATTTCCATAAATTATAACTTCGAGTTTTGTTTTATCCGAATAACGTAAATTTTTATAGGCAAGTTCATTAAGTTCTGGAGATAAAGTAATGCGACTAAGATTTTTCGTAAGTAAATAATTGATTGTTTCAGAATTTACCACATTGAGATTATAATTCGTAACCACTTCTTCATGATTATTTAAACTTCGATATAGTGCACCTAAATCAGAGACAATGATTTTTCTATCTGGTAATGCTTTGTCTTCATGATTTATCCGTCTTTTTACTAGATAGACATCATCATGAATTAAATCAATAATATCTTCATCAACATAAATACGTTTAACTCCACAAGTTTTCGCTGCTAGATATTGATCAATAGTTTCACAATAGACTGCTAGTTCTAGTTCCTGATTGGTAGTACTTTTATTTACTTCACGATATTCATATTTAAAGGTATTTTCCCTTTGGTGATAAGTTTCTCTTAATTTAATTAACGCTTCGACCGCCTTGCGTCTTAGTTCATTTAAACCACTCATCACCACAAAAATATGATCATCACCGTCGATTTCTAAATCTTTTAAGACGAAAGGTGTGTTACCTAACTTCCCGATTTGTGTTTTGATTCTTTCTTTATCTAATGTTTGATTAATGCTGGGTTCAACAACAAAATCACTTATAACTGTTACCTTATTGTTTAAATCATCAACGAAGGTAAGTTTTGCCCTACTACCGATAAATAATTCCAATTTCCCATTAATAGGAAGTTTAGGTAGCTCTAAATCCTTAACACTCGCTTCTAGTAAGACGTCTTTTGTTTTATAAACTTCATCATGAAGACTAACTGGACTAGACACCTCAAGAATAATCAAGTCATTCTCTTTTTTTAAGTTAGTCACAGTTAAACCTAAGTTAGCCTGAGCAAAATAAATACCATCACCAATGTTTAATGGTAAATCGAGCTTAAGTCTTACTTTATTTCCCTTAACGCTTACAACTCTGCCACACTTAACACCAGCGTTATTGTTTTTCTCGTGATTGATGAAGTCTTTACTACTGGCATTAAAGATAAAACCTTTGGTAAAACCACGGTTAAAGATTTGTTTTAGATTATGTAAATCTTCCTCAGTAATTTGTACCTTACCTGTACTATAGAAACTGTCGATAGCTTTGCGGTAAAGGGAAACTACCACGGCAACATACTCGGGGTCCTTCATGCGTCCTTCAATTTTAAGCGATGTAACACCCGCTTTAACGATGTCTCCTAAATTTTCAATCGTATTTAAATCTTTCGGACTAATTAAGTACTTATTTCTAACTAAGATATGGTCATCTTCCATTAAACTATAACGTTTCCGGCAAGGTTGAGCACATCTTCCTCGATTACCGCTTCTTCCTCCAATTAAACTGCTCATTAAACACTGTCCTGAGTAACAGACACATAA
>JAAZCR010000280.1 GCA_012513195.1 Bacilli bacterium
GGTAACTGATAGCTTCAAGGATGAGTTTTGCGGTCATAATGGGACTTGTGACGTACTTGATTAAATCATCATTATTATCAGGAAAATCGTATACCATTTCTACCTTTAACTTAGGGAATTGTCTTAGTAAGTGACTAATTAATTCCGAAGGATAGCTTTCTTTTTTATCATTATCTGATAATGGATAGGTAATGATTAATTGTTCTTTTGCGCTACAAAAGACTGTATAAATAATGAAATACTCATCTAAGAAGGCTTGTTCAAGGGTTGGTGATAGTTCGATATCAAAACTTTCTAAAAGGCTCCGTTCTTCATTCGTAATTAAACCAAAATCGGTGTGCACCCTGGGCATTTTACCTTCAGTAACACCTAGGACAATTGCCTTCTTACAACCTATGGTTTTAGGATCGTCAAAATGACCTAATAAACCAACGCGTGTCCGTTTTAAAGAGCCAATCATCACTTGATCTAATGCTGGTGGTACAATCGCAAAGCGTAATGCTCGAAAGCCTGTCCGCAAGATTTTAATGAACTCTTCAGTATTAACTTGATAATCGCCACATACTAATACTAATTCATCAAACAAGGCTATTAGTTTATTGTATACTTGCTTATGCTTTTTCGCTTGGTTTAAATCTATTTCGTCAATCTTACCTGAGCTATGTAGTTGTTCATAGAAGTTTAGTTTTTCGCTGATATTAACATCTTCTAATAACTGATAAATTGCCATTATTTGTTCTTTGATGTTACTTGCCTTTTTGAAGCGTTCAACAAAGGTCAGTAAAGGTGTTATTTCTTGTTTGGTTTGGTTGAGTTCTGCTTCTAAAGCTAAGATTTTTTCTGTTTTCGTTTGTTTAAAGTCCTGTACTTTTTTAATCATATTATATTCCCATTTAGTTGAGGACCAATCACTACCCTTAATACCATGGGATAAACAATAGTTTTCTAATTTATCTATACGTTCTCGGTATAGTTTAACAAGCCGTTTGTAATTATTGAGCGTTAGTTTTTCTCCCTCATACTCTAGTGGAAAGAATACTTCTGTTTTAATCGCTCTAAACATTGCTTCATAACTTAAGTTAGTTTGGACTGCTTCTAAACAAGCATCGATGAAGTTTAAGAGAAAATGATCTAACATCAACTTCTGATCATCGATAAATATCGGAATATTATAAAGGGGGAAATACTTTTGAACTAATGGGTAATAAACATCTTGATCGTTCGTATATATCACATAATCAGAAAATCTTGCTCCATTTTCCACCACATCATTAAAGATCAGGCGAGCTGCTAAATTAACTTCACTTGCTGGACTTTCCGTTTCATAAATTCTTATATTAGTTACTTCTTCGTCAAACACTTTATCTGTTAAGAAGGTAGCCTCAAGGAATTGTAAATCTGGTTTATTCTCATAGCGTACTGTTTTTTCCCAAAAGAGCTCTTTTACTTCTATTTTATTATCTTTCACAAATTCCATTATTCTTTTATATGTTCTATAAGGCATATTAAAGAGATGATCAGGGCTATCCATTTTCACTTTCTTAGGATTATCGATGGTAAGTAAAATCGTCACTTGATGAGCATTAAGAATCAAAGTTTTCACTACTTCAAGTTCAAGATTAGTAAAGTTATGGTACCCATCAATATAAATATCAGCTTGTTTAATATATTTAGAGTAAGGTAATTTTTCGTTTAGAGTACGGTAGAAGTCTTCTTGATCAATAAAGCGATTACTATAGACATTAGTTAGTTCGCGATAAATAATGTTTAAATCATGTAGTTTACGATACAATAAACTATCTTTATCAAGATTATTTAAGACATCATCTAGAATTTCAGGTAACAACATATAATTCTTAAACTCTTTTAAACAATCATGGACCAGTTCAGTAAATTGTAGTGAACGAGATAATTGATTATATAGTAAAAACTTATCCTTATTTTCATTGATGATTTTTTGAATGACCATTTGAATCGTCATATCATTGATGAAGGTTTTATTTAAACCGCCAACTTCTTGAAAAACCCGATATGCTAAGCGCTTAAAACTTAACACTTGAAGACGATTAAATGCTTTGCCTGGTAAGCGTCTAACAATCTCATATTCAGCTTGAAAAGACATTTGTTCCGGGACAAAAAGAATGATGGGATGGTCATCATTAGGGTCATTTAATCTTGTGCTAATCTCCTCAAGGATTCTACTAGTCTTACCCGTACCAGTTCGACCAAGCAATAATCTAAGCATACTTAGCCCTCCTTTTTCCCCATTATATCATTTTTTGCCTTAAAGTACTATGTATAAAATGCATAAAAAAAAATACTGTAAGGAAATCCTTACAGTATTTTTATCACTAGTTAATTAGTTCTTGCGAATTCTTTCTTCTGTTTCTGGATCAAAGAAGTGGCAATGTTCCATCTTAAACGCTAAGGTGACTTTTGAACCCATCTTTAAGTCAGCACGAGCATCTACTTTCGCGACAAGTTTTTGCTTGTTGAGATCAGTGTAGATTAATGTTTCTGAACCTAATAATTCTGCTACGTCAACTGTGAACTCAAAAGTAGAGTTGGCGTTTACTTCGATTTCTAATGGTTTATCAGTGATGTGTTCTGGTCTGATACCGAGAACAACTTCTTTATTTTCATAGCCTTTTTGTCTTAAGAGATCTGCTTTTGGTTTTGGAACAACGATTGAATAATCACCAGTAACAAATGTTCCTTCTTCAGTGAACTTACCCTTAATGAAGTTCATTGGAGGAGTTCCGATGAAACCCGCAACGAACATGTTGTTAGGGAAGTCATAGATTTCTTTAGGTGCACCAACTTGTTGAATCCAACCGTCTTTCATAACGACGATACGTGTCGCCATGGTCATAGCTTCGATTTGGTCGTGAGTAACGTAGATTGTAGTAGTGTTTAAACTTTCATGTAATTTGATTAACTCACTACGCATGGTTACCCGTAATTTTGCGTCAAGGTTGGATAATGGTTCGTCCATTAGGAATACTTTCGCATCACGAACGATTGCGCGTCCTAATGCAACCCGTTGTCTTTGACCACCTGATAGAGCTTTTGGTTTACGGTCTAAGTATGGTTTCAAACCAAGGATTTCCGCTGCTTTTTGAACGCGACGGTCGATTTCATCCTTAGGGAATTTCCGTAGTTTTAAACCGAAAGCCATGTTGTCATA
>JAAZCR010000281.1 GCA_012513195.1 Bacilli bacterium
ATAAAAATGCATCACTAGTTATCCTTGATGAGCCCACTAGTGCTTTAGACCCACTGACAGAAGCGGAAATCTACCAAAACTTTAATGATTTAGTTCAAGATAAAACAGCAATTTATATTTCCCATCGCATGAGTTCATGTGTATTTTGTGATCGTATAATTGTCTTTGATCAAGGTGAAATAAAGGATTTTGAATCTCACGAAAATCTTATTAAGAAAACTGATAGTTTATATTATAAAATGTTTATGACACAAGCACAAAATTATCAATAAATAATTTAATAATTCAAGTTACATTTAATTGTGCATATTTTAATTAGATTTTAAGTATTAAAATCGACAAAAACATGTTATAATCCTACATAAAGGATGTGGGAAAATGATTGTTTTTGTCGGAGCAAGTGCCAGTGGCAAAACAGAATTAGCAAAAATGCTTTGTAACAAATATAACTATAAAAAATGTATTACCACTACCACAAGACCAATGCGTCCTAATGAAAGACAAGATGTTGATTATCATTTCCTTGATAAAGTTACTTTTGAAAAAATGATGAAAGATAATTTATTTGTTGAAGTAACGGAATATCAAGGCAATTACTATGGTATCCAAAAACAAGATGTCATAAGCAATGGTGTGGTAATTGTTGACCCTAATGGTGCCAACGCTTTGATTAAAGCATTTGCGGACAGAATCTATATTGTATTCGTGGATTCCCCGCAAGAACTACGTAAAAAGCGAATGTTACAACGAGGTGACGCAGTAGAATCAGTCGAAAATCGCATCTTAAAAGATGAAAATATCTTTAAGAAAGAAAATCTATTAAGAGTTAATCTTCATTTGAAAAATGAAAACAACTCCTTAGAGGAGTTAGCATTATCAATTCATGAAGCATATCAAAAGTTTTTACATGATTTGGATAAAAAACCTTCTAATCAATGATTAGAAGGTTTTTATATAATTGATAATTATTGAGTGGCTATAAGTTAAGTGTTATAATCTATGTATGTAATAAAGTAATATAAGGAGATTTATATGCGATACGAACTGCTTATTTTTGACGCTGATGATACATTGTTTGATTTTCAGAAATCAGAAAGAGAAGCTTTAGAAAGATGTTTAAAAGAAGCAGGATTAACTCTTAATGGGAATATTATTTTATCAACATTTATAGATATTAATTTAGCGATTTGGCGTGAACTTGAACAGGGTTTAATATCCCAGCAAGTCTTAAGAGTGGAACGTTTCCGCCGTTTAAAACGAAAACTCAATTTACAATTTGATGAAGAAATAGTGGCGAAGAGATATCTTGATTTTTTAAGCGATGCTTCTTACTTATTTTCAGATTCTGAAAAAGTTATAAAAGCATTAGCGAGCGCATACAAATTAGTATTACTCTCTAATGGTTTAAGTTATGTACAGAATAAAAGATTACGAAACTCCATCATGGCACCTTATTTTGAAGACATTATTATTTCTGAGGAAGTTGGATACGCTAAACCTGATCCACGGATATTCGCATTAACTTTAGAAAGAGTAAATCATTTCAATAAGCAAAACGTTCTTATGATTGGTGATAGTTTAACTAGTGATATCCTTGGTGGAATAGAATTTGGTATTGATACTTGTTGGGTTAATCGTAAGCATTTATTAAATAATACTAACATAAAACCAACTTATGAAGTTCATGATTTAATAGAATTAGATGAGTTATTAAAATCGAGGGAGTAAAAATGATTGAAGTTAAGAAAAGTTATGATGCCAAAGATGCTAAGTGTAGCGAAATCATCATTAATCTTTACTTAATGATGAAAGAATTACAACCTGGAGAAGTTATTGAAGTTACTACTTACGATTTAGCTGCTTATGATGAAATATCCGCTTGGTGCAGGATGCAAGTACATGATTTAATGTACTATGAAGAACTTGGTATTCTAAAATCTAAATTTTACATTCAAAAAGGGAAGGGTAGATAAACATGAAAACCGCAATTAGCATTACTTACGGTAAAAATAATGCTGAACGAGCAACATTTGCGTTTATGATGGCTAATAATAGCCTTGCTTCAGGTCACGAAACAGTAGTATTCCTCAATCTCGACGGGGTATATTTAGCAACAGATGGTTATGCAGATGATATACACGTTGAGGATTTACCAAAGATGAAAGATTTGCTTGATAAGTACCTTGATAATGGTGGCGTTCTATGGGTATGTGGCACATGTTTTAATAAGAGAAAACTTAATCCTGAAAGTTTAATCAAAGGTGCGAGAATTATTGGACAAGTAACCTTCTTAGAATTTTTGTCAAAAGGTGCAGTTTGTATTAATTACTAGAAAGCGATTGAAAAATCGCTTTTTTGTTGTAATTTACTTGAGTAAAGCGCTTACAAATTTTCGTTAAAACAACTTGAATGTGCTTGATTTTGTTTATTATTTCACATATAATAGTAAATGGATATCTATGGAAGCACTTATGTACTGGTGTACATACAGGTCTTCAAAACCTTGTTGTGAGTGTAAAAGCTCATAGGTGGGTTCGATTCCCATGTGCTTCCGCCATTTTTATTTTAGAGGTGATTATTATTAACACCAGAGATGAATTAATCGACATCACAAGATATAGTTGTGGCGGTGGTTGAGCTGCTAAAGTAGGACCGGAGGTCCTTGGTCGTATCGTTAGTAAGTTACCAAAACAAGTTGATGCTCGCCTTGTTTTTGGATTTGAAAATAGCGATGATGCAGCAGTTATTGAACTTGATGAGCACCGTTACTTAATCAACACGGTCGATTTTTTTACGCCCATTTATCATGATCCCTATGTATTTGGTCAGATAGCTAGTGCTAATGCCCTAAGTGATATTTATGCGATGGGTGGTACTGTGCTAAATTGTTTGAATATATTATCATTTCCTTCCGAAGTAAATGAAAATATAATTTCGGAGATTTTACGTGGTGCTTACGATAAAGTTAACGAAGCTAATGGAGTAATTGCGGGTGGTCATACAATTTCTACTGACCACATTATTTATGGTTTATCGGTTAATGGTTTAGTTGAGAAAAGTAAATTGAAGACTAATAGTGGTGCTTTACCACAACAAAAACTCATTTTAACAAAAAAAATCGGTACAGGAATCTATTCAAAAGAAATTAATATCAATAAAGATGCAGAAGATTGTCAAGAAGTAGTTAAATCAATGATTACACTTAATAAAAAGGCTTGCGAAATTATGCATAAATACCGTGTCAGTGCTGTGACAGATATCACGGGATTTGGCTTAGTTGGTCATTTATGCGAAGTTGCCCTTGCAAGCAATGTATCAATTACGATTTACTTAGACAGTATACCATTATTTAAGAGAACAAGAGAACTAGCATTAAAATACCCGAATGGTGGTATGAAACGTAATTTTGCCCATTTCAGTAAATATGTTGAAATTTCTCATAATATAAATTCACAAGAAAACATCAATATCCTATTTGATCCACAAACCAGTGGGGGATTATTAATAGTAGTTGATGAAACAGATGCTGATAAGTTATTACATGATTTACATCAAGAAGGAATAACAGCAGCTAGTATCATTGGGGAGACAACAATCTTAACTGATAAACATCTTAAGGTAAAGTAAGGAAAAAGTGAGAGATTATGAGTGATCTATATCGGGAGATACCTCAAGTTGCGAAATTATTAGAAGATGCATCTATTAAAAGTTTTTTATCACGTTTTTATATATCAGAGATAAAAGAAGTTATTGACGAGACTTTAGCTGATCTAAGAACAAAGATTAAAAATAACGAGTTAAAAGAAATAAAATATGAAGAAGTTGTTAGATTAATTGTTGAAAAATTAAATAAAAAGCAAATCTATTCACTAAGAAAAGTCATTAATGGAACGGGTACTATTATACATACCAATTTAGGCCGTTCCTTATTATCTGAAGCAGCTATAAAACACGTAATTGAAGTCTGTGCTAATTATAACAACCTTGAATATAACCTCGTTAAAGGTGAACGTGGGAGCCGCTATGAGCATGTCGAGGGAATGATGGCACGCTTAGTAGGTAGTGAAGCATGCCTTGTAGTAAACAATAATGCGGCTGCAGTATTACTTTCTGTTTCCGCGTTTGCGAAAAATAAAGAGGTAGTTGTTAGTCGAGGTGAATTAGTGGAAATTGGTGGTTCCTTCCGTATTCCAGAAATAATTGAAACATCTGGGGCAATCTTACGGGAAGTAGGAACAACCAATCGTACGCATTTAAGTGATTATGAAAAAGCTACTAATGATAATACAGCCATTTATTTAAAAGTTCATCCATCTAATTATCATATTATTGGTTTTACAAACAATGTAACTAACGACGAGATAGTTTCCCTTGAGAAGAAGATGAATAAAGAACGAGTGAAACCAATTATAACCATAGAAGATTTAGGTAGTGGGTGTTTAATTGATTTAAGTTCAAGTGGTTATAAAGAAAATCTTGTAAGCGAATCGATTAAAAGTGGTATTGATTTAGTCACCTTTAGTGGTGATAAGTTACTAGGTGGACCACAAGCAGGTATTATCGTCGGCAAGAAAAACTTAATAGATCAATTAAAGAAACATCCATTATTACGCGCTTTTAGAGTTGATAAAATGACTATTGCGGCTTTAGAAGGTACGATTCGCGATTATTTTGATGAAGAAAAGGCAAAAAGAACTATTCCGACATTAAAGATGATCTATCTGTCGGAAAGTGAACTTCGTGAAAGAGCCTTGATGTTGTATGAACGTATTAAGTGTATCGAAGGTATAAGTAGTGAAGTTATAAGAGTGTATTCTACAATAGGTGGTGGCTCATTGCCACATAGTCAATTAGTTAGTTATGGGGTAGTGATTAAAATTAGCAATTATCCCGCTCATGAAATAGAGAGAGTATTAAGAAATCAAGAAGTACCAATTATAGGTAGAATTGTGAATGATAAATTTTTGCTCGATGTGCGAACACTTCTTGATTCTGATATAGATATTATAATTAATACCTTAGATAGAATCGGGAGAAGTCTATGGAAAACTTCGTAATTGGTACAGCAGGACATGTCGATCATGGAAAGACTTCACTTATAAAAGCTTTAACAGACATTAATACAGATACATTATTAGAAGAACAACGACGGGGTATATCCATCAACTTAGGATTTGCCTATCTACCTTTGGATGATAAGTTAACAGTGGGTATAGTCGATGTTCCTGGACACGAACGTTTTATCAAGAATATGTTAGCTGGTGTCTGTGGCATGAATCTCATTCTCTTAACTGTCGCTGCTGATGATGGTATCATGCCGCAAACACGGGAACATATGGAAATCATTGAGTACCTTCATATCAAAAATATTATTCCAGTTGTTACCAAAACAGATTTAGTAACAAGAGAACGAGTAGAAGAAGTTAAAGAACAGATAAAAAAAGAGTTTCATATCGATAAAATCGTTGAGTTTAGTATCAACAAACCTGAGACAACAAAAGATGTATTACATGCAATAAGAGAAAATTACTTAGCTTACGAACATGAAGAAAATCAAATTTTTAGGTTACCAATCGATAGAGTATTTGTTGTTAAAGGTTTCGGAGTAGTAGTTACAGGTTCATCATTATCTGGTCAGGTGAAAATTGGTGATGAATTAGAAGTTTTGCCTAACAAATTTAGAGTTAAAGTTAAAGGCATTGAATGTTTTAATCAAAAGCGATTGATTGCCTATAAACATATGCGCGTAGCTTTAAATCTAGCAGGAGTAAAAAAAGAAGATTTATCGCGCGGTAAAATGCTTACCACTGTAGGTGCTTTTTCTAAGCCTACAAAAATTATTGATGTAAAGATCACAACATCAAAATACCTCAAAGACCCATTAAAACATTTAGAACATGTTAAGTTTTACTATTTAGCTAATGAAATTAAGTGTCAGGTAAAACTACTAGAACATAAAGAAGTAAGTGGTTCAATGACTGTTTATGGTCAGTTGCTGCTTGAAGAAGAGATTTATGTAAGCATCAATGATCTTGGTGTATTAAGAAGACTTAATCCCGTGCAAACAATAGCGGGTGTTGAGATTATTAATGTATTTGGTGAGTATGTAAAGAAAACTGATACTCATTATCTCGACTTTTTAAAATTATTCGAAAAGAAAGATTATGATAAGTTAGTACCCTTATTGATTGATAAATATCCATTTATAAGCATTGATGAACTTAAAAATAGACTAAATCTTACCAATAAAGAGTTGTTAGAGAAAATTATTGAAAAAGTAGGTTATCTCTTAGTTAATCAATCATGCCTTACTTTTAATAAATTTAATGAAATAAAGCAAAATGTATTAATTAAAGTGAAAGAGTATCATGAAAAACATTCTTATGAACAAGGATTAAATAAATTGTTACTTCAACAAGAATTAGGACTAGAACATTTAAACACCAAGGTTTTCACTGAACTATTAGAAAAGTTACCTGAAATTATAATTATAAACGATAAGGTTAAAATGAAAGATCACATTGTTAGATATAATCCAGAGGAACTTGTAGTTGTTAATAACATTAAGAAATTTTTAGATAGTTTTAATTATAAACCACCAAAGATAAACGATGTTCTTATAAATGTCAAAGGTAAAAATGTAAAAAGCATATTCTATTCATTAATAAAGAATCAAGAGTTAATTAAGTTAGATGAAGAATATTGTTTAACCAAAGAGAAATTCGCGACGATGCTAAGTTTACTTGATGACTATTTTAAATCTCATTCCATCCTCACCCTAAATGATGCACGAGATCTCCTTGACACAAGTAGAAAATATTTAGTGTTAATCTTAGAGTACTTAGATAAGATTGGTTATACAAGAAGAGTAGAAGAGGGTCGAGTAAAGAAATGATATTAATTGTCACTAATAATCCACAAGTATATGAAATGTGTAAAGATAAAAATATTATTTATTTAGAAAATCAAGGGTTTGTCGATGTGTTAGGTAAAGTAAGAGATTTAGTACATCATAACTACATGTTACTAACACATCCATTAGCAAGTAATCTTATGCCTGATAAAACTATCTATAAAACAGTTATACTAGAGCAGGGTTCAGAGTTAGATTATGGTTCATTAAATGTAATTGAAGATGCCGTTTTTTTTGCGAGTAAGGTAAAACGTAAGTTAAGTACAACATTATTAACTGAAGATATATTAGAAGACATGCAACTTGTTGATTTAGAGATGGTAAAAGATGTTTTACAGGAAGTAATGGAGGGGTAAATATGATACGTGAATGTGATGTATTAATTATCGGTGCTGGTCCAGCAGGATGTAGCGCTGCGATTTATGCAGCAAGAGGAAAACTCGATACTATAGTATTAGACAAAGGTAACCCCGGTGGGCAAATTGTGATTACCGCTGAAGTGGCTAATTATCCTGGTTGTCCTGATGATACTGGACCTGACCTAATGAAACGAATGGTTAAACAGGCTGAGGATTTTGGAGCCAAGTTTATTTGTGATGAAGTAATCGGGGTTGATTTTTCTGGTAAGATTAAAATCGTTAAAACACCAGAAAATGAGTACCACGCTAAAGCTGTTATCATTGCGACAGGTGCTAATCCACGAAAACTAGGTTGTCCTGGTGAGTTAGAATTTACAGGAAAAGGTGTATCCTATTGTGCTACATGTGATGCGGACTTTTTTCGCGATTTAGAAGTGTTTGTAATTGGTGGTGGTGACACTGCCGTTGAAGAAGGTATGTATTTAACTAAATTTGCGCGTAAAGTTTATTTAGTACATCGACGTGATGAATTGAGAGCTGCGAAAAGTAATCAAGAAAAAGCCTTAAAAAATGAAAAAATGGAATTTATCTGGAATACAGTGGTTGAAGAAATCAAAGGGGATGGAGTAGTCCAATCCATCGTTTTACGAAATGTGAAAACTGGAGAAATCACTGAATACCATGCAGATGAAGACGATGGTATTATTGGTGTCTTCCCGTTCATTGGCGTTATTCCTAACTCAAAATTATTTGAAGGAATTATCAACATGGAAGATGGTTATATAAAGACTAATGATAAGATGGAAACCAATATTCCAGGTGTTTATGCAGCAGGAGATGTACGGGTTAAGACCTTAAGACAAGTGGTAACCGCAACAAGTGACGGAGCGATTGCGAGTTTCGAAGCTGAGAAATATATTTCAGATAACTTTTAAATGGAGGGATAATATGTTAGAAGTTACCAAAGACACATTTGATCAAGAAGTACTACAAGCAAGCGGCTTAGTACTTGTTGATTATTGGAATGAAGGTTGTGAACCTTGTAAGGCATTAATGCCACATATGGAAGAATTAGCGAAAAAGTATCCTGAAGTAAAGTTCTGTAAATTAAACACTTCATTAGCACGTAGACTTGCCATTTCCCAACGTATTCTTGGTCTACCTACGATTTCCTTATATCGTAATGGTGAAAAGATTGATGAAGTAACAAAGGAAAACGCGACAATTAAAAACATTGAGGATATGATTAAGAAGTATTTATAGGAGAGGGAGGGGGTTGAATGAAACTCGAAATTGGTAATATTTATGTAAAAGACGTGGTATTGAGTAATAGAACAGCACTTGAAGACCATGTACTTTACATAAATGAAGATGATATTAAGAAAATTGTCTTAGAAGATGAACGAATTAAAAACATCACGGTTAAATTAGCGAAACCAGGTGAAAGTAAACGTATCACGCCAGTTAAAGATGTTATTGAACCAAGAGTTAAAGTAGATGGTGGTGGAAGCATCTTCCCAGGCATCATCGGTAAGGTTGATACGGTTGGAAGTGGTCGTACTCATGTATTAAAAGGGACTGCTGTAGTTACCGTTGGTAAGATTGTTGGCTTCCAAGAAGGTATTATCGATATGTCTGGTCCAGGTGCTGATTATACACCATTCTCAAAATTACTAAATATTTGTGTCGTTATTGAGCCTAAGGAAGGGCTTAAACAACATGATTATGAAACAAGTGCCCGCTTAGCAGGCTTAAAAGTTGCTTCTTTTATCGGTCAAGTCGCAAAAGATATTGAACCTGATGAAGTCCTAACATATGAAACAAAACCAATTACAGAGCAATTAGCTGAATATCCAGATTTACCAAAAGTTGGTTATGTCTACATGTTACAAACCCAAGGATTGTTACATGATACTTATGTCTATGGTGTTGATGCTAAACAAATTATACCAACTTTGATTTATCCAACTGAAATAATGGATGGTGCAATTGTAAGTGGAAACTGTGTATCAGCATGTGATAAAAATACGACTTACCATCATTTAAATAATCCTATCATTGAAGAGTTGTATAAACATCATGGCGTTGATCTGAACTTTATTGGTGTTATTATTACCAATGAAAACGTCTATCTAGCGGATAAAGAAAGATCTTCAAATTATACTGCAAAACTAGCTAAGTATTTAGGTTTAGATGGAGTAATAATCTCCCAAGAAGGATTTGGTAATCCCGATACAGATTTAATTATGAACTGTAAGAAAATTGAACTAAATGGTATTAAAACTGTTATCGTAACTGATGAGTACGCAGGCCGTGATGGATTAAGTCAATCTTTAGCTGATGCTGATCCACTTGCGACCGCAGTAGTTACGGGTGGTAATGCGAATGAAGTAATTGTTTTACCACCGATGGATGAAGTTATTGGTACTTACGATTATGTAAACACCATCGCTGGTGGTTATGATGGATCATTAAAACCTGATGGATCCATTGAAGTTGAAATCCAAGCGATTACAGGCGCAACCAATGAATTAGGATATAATAGATTAAGTGTGAAAACAATTTAAAGGAGGAAAAACATGAGCATCTTTGAAAACAAAAAGTATATTCTCATTGGTGACCGGGATGGCATTCCTGGTGAAACTTTACGTGCAGTAGTTGAGCACATTCCTGGTAGCGAAGTTATCTTTGCGACTACTGAGTGTTTTGTCTGAACGGCCGCAGGGGCTATGGATTTAGAAAATCAAAAACGGATTAAAGAACTAACGGAAACCTATGGTCCTGAAAATATTATCGTCGTTTTAGGTGCTGGTGAAGCTGAAATTAGCGGTCTCGCAGCTGAAACAGTTACACTAGGCGATCCCACTTATGCTGGTTGTTTAACGGGTGTAAGTTTAGGATTAGGTGTCTATCATGCGGTTGAACCAATCTTTAAAGCTGCTTGCCCACAAGATGTCTATGAAGAGCACCTTGGAATGATGGAAATGATTCTAGATATCGATGGTATTTCCAATGAAGTTAGTTCAATCCGTGAACAATACTCACAATACAATAAATAGTTTGATTTTCTAATCCATAGAAAAAGGCTCAGGTTGAGCCTTTTAAGAAAGAAAAAGAATAGAAGAGAAGGGATAGTATGGCATATAGAGTAGTTCATTACATTAATCAGTTCTTTGCCAATATTGGTGGCGAAGAGATGGCCCATATAACCCCAGAAGTACGTACGGGCGCACTTGGTCCAGGTTTGGGGCTCATGCGTGAATTTCAAGGTGAAGTAGAAATCGTCGCAACCGTCATCTGTGGTGATTCCTACTTTAATGAAAATCCTGAAGCAGCCATTAAAACTATTATTGAGTTAATTAAACCTTTTAATATTGATGGTTTTATCGCTGGTCCGGCATTTAATGCTGGTCGATATGGTACAGCATGTGGTGCAATCTGCAAAGCCGTTCAAGATGAACTAAAAATTCCAGCGATTACTGGTATGTATATTGAAAATCCTGGTGTAGATCTCTATCGTAAAGACATCTACATCATTGAAACCGCAAATGCAGCTACATGTATGCGCAAAGCCTTACCTCTTATGGCTAATCTTATGAAGAAATTACTAAGAGGGGAAGAAATACTTGATCCTGAAATTGAAGGATATATACCTAAAGGAAAACGCAAGAATTATTTTGCGGAAGAAATCGGAGCAACACGTGCGGTCAATATGCTACTTAAGAAATTAAAAGGTGAAGAGTATAAAACGGAATATCCGATGCCTGAATTTGACCGTGTTCCACCAGGAAAAGCTATTAAGGATTTAAGTAAAGCACGAATTGCATTAGTAACATCTGGTGG
>JAAZCR010000282.1 GCA_012513195.1 Bacilli bacterium
AGTTTTGGGTTTATGTGGTACTACTAATCGCTTTTGCGCTAATCCGCTATGTAAGTAATTATGCATACCATTTTCTTATTAACTCAGAAGGTCAACAATTATCCTATGAACTCAGAAAAAGATATTTAAACAAACTCTTCTCTTTAGATGCAAAAGTATACGAAAAATATACTAAAGGTGAACTCATTAGTAGAATATCTAATGATATGCAACATATCACCACTGCTGCGACAACACTCCTTCAAGAACTCGTTTATAATGGCTCATTACTAATATTTACTATTGGAGCTATGGTGATAACGATTAGTTGGCGTTTAACGCTAGCGTCTGTTACAATCATGCCCATCGCTTTTTTTATTTTGATGCGGATTTTAAACCATATGCGGAAATATTACAAGACGCATCGCGTTATTTATTCAGCCATGACCGAAAAAGTACTTGAAAGTATTGAAGGAGTTAAAGTAGTTAGAGCTTATGTGCAAGAAGATACGGATTATGCCAATCTCAGAGCGGCTCTAATTAGGGATATTGAATCATGGCGTAAGATTGTCCGTTTTGAATCCATCTTTGGTCCTTTATTTGACTTTGTATATTCATTATGTTATTTTATCGCTTTTGCTTACGGAACTTATCTAGTAATCAATCAAAATATATCTGTTGGCAATTTGATTACTTTCACAACATACTTAAGTATGCTTTATGCCCCTATTATATCCTTAAGTAATGTATTTAACGCAGTAAACAATGCGATTATCTCGAATGACCGCTATAATGAAATTCTTAATGAAGAAGCAGAAGTCAAAGATGACGAGCATTCAAAACATATTATTGACTTTGACACGATTGAGTTTAGAAATGTTTCTTTCAAATATCCATTTGATAAACATAATGTCATTAATAATATATCGTTTACCATAAAGAAGGGCGAAACCATCGGGATTGTTGGTCCTACGGGAGCGGGTAAGTCGACGATTATCAGACAACTTTTGAGAGAGTTTAATGTCACTGAAGGAGACATTTACATTGATGGCGAACCCATCGAATCATTTAAAGTTGAAGATTTACGCAATCTTGTTGGTTATGTGCCACAATCGCATATCTTATTTAGACGAAGTGTGGATGAAAACATCTTAGTTGGAAATCCCGATGCTCCTATGGAAGAAGTACAAAGAGCGATTACGTTTGCGGATTTCCAAAAGGATTTACCATATCTATCAGAAGGCCTACATACGATTGTTGGTGAATCGGGAACGACACTAAGTGGTGGGCAAAAACAACGGCTATCGATTGCCCGAGCGATGGTTAAGAATCCCGAAATCTTAATCCTTGATGATTCGTTAAGTGCTGTTGATGCGGAAACAGAAGCGACTATTATCAGGAATCTTAAAGAATATCGGAAAGGTAAGACAAACATCATTGTTGCTCATCGCTTCTCAGCAATTCGTGAAGCTGATCAAATCCTAGTCATCTCAGAAGGACGCATCATTGAAAAAGGTACGCATGAAGAATTGTTACAGTTAAATGGTTGGTACCGTCGTCAATATGACAAGCAAAATATGGAGAAGTAGGGGATCACTATGAAAACATTGAAGAAAGTCTGGCGTTATGTTAAAAGATATAAAAAGCATTTGATCATCAGTTTATTGATGATTCTAATTGGACAAGTGCTAAACTTGGTATCACCATTAATCGTTAAAGAGATCCTCGATGAACATCTCATGGGTATTGAAAAACCATGGGTTGAAGTTCAAGAAGAAGATAAATACACAGTTGAGTATTTTGGAAAATATTATAAACAAGAACGTTATGTCGATGATGATGACGTCGTAGTAGGAAAAGCATCCATCTTGATGCTTGATAATAAGTTTTATATTACTGATGACCACATCGTTAGTGGTAAGAAGAAACTTGAAGGAAATACCCTCATTATCGATGTAGATGGGGAAGAATATACATATACCATAACCTTATTAAATAAAGATCAAGTTAAAGAGTTTTATTCACCCTCAGTACCAATCCTAAAAGTATTAATTATCTTATTATTTGTTCGCTTTTTCTTATCCATCATTGTTAACTATATTCAACGGATAACTTCTGCCACCATTACTATCAATGTTACACGGGATGCCAGACTAGATGCGACAAAGAAAATTCAAAGTATTCCGATCGATTATTTCGAAAAGGAACCAGCTGGTAAGCTAAGTAACCGTATTGTTCATGATGTTGGTGGTATTACTTCCCTTTTCCAAACAACGGTTAATTTAGTCATAACTGCAACAATGAGTTTTATCTTTGCTTATGTGGGGATGTTTTATCTTGATTGGAAGTTAGCGTTACTTTCGTTTGTTATTTATCCATTAGTTTATTTCTGGTTAAAGTTCTTTGTAGGGCGAATTAGAAGAGTTGCGACTAAAGTTAGTGAATTAAACTCACTCATAACTGCTAATCTAAATGAAATTATTAATGGTATATCCATCATTCAAATTTTTAATCATCAAAAACATACCGCTAAACGCTTTGATGATTTGAATAGAGAGTTTATGAATGAGCATATTAAAGAAGTTAAACTCCACCTAGGTTTAGGATGGAACATGATTAACTTCTTAAGACAACTCGTTACAGCTTTCGTCGTCTTATACTTTGGATGGAATTATTTCCACTTACCTTATGGTGCGGTTACAGCTGGGTTAATCTACGCATATAATGAATATTTATTGAGATTAATTGATCCTATTACGATTCTTTTCCGTGATGTTGGAAACATTGAACATGCAATCGTCAAGGCAGAACGACTCTTTACCATCATTGATTCACCTGCTGAAGATTCCACATTATATCCCATACCACGTTATCATGGCTATATCAAATTTGAAAACGTATGGTTTTCTTATAACGAAAAAGAATACGTCTTAAAAGGGATTAATTTAGATATCAAAGCGGGTGAAATGGTAGGTATCGTTGGTCAAACTGGAAGTGGTAAATCGACATTAATGAGTTTATTATTACGCTTCTATGACTTAAAACCAACAGATTATGGTAGGATTACAGTTGATGGTGTGGATATTAACACATATCCGAAACGTACCTATCGGCAACACATAGGGATTATCTTGCAAGAACCCATCCTTTTTAAAGGTACAATTGCTTCAAATGTGAAATTTGGCTTAGATGTCCCTGATGAAGAAGTCTATAATGTACTAGTTAAAATTGGTGGCAAGAAACTAATTGATAAGTTTGAAGATGGTATTCATCATGAAGTAACGCGCGGTGGCGGAAACCTCTCTTTAGGGGAAAAGCAGCTCATATGCTTTGCGCGCGTATTACTGTATGACCCAGCCATCCTAGTCATGGATGAAGCTACCGCTAATATCGATACAGAAACCGAAGAAATGATTCAAAACGCCTTAAATGTTGTTGCGAAAGGTCGAACGGTAATCATAATTGCCCATAGATTAAGTACCATTAAGAATGCGGATAAAATCGTTGTGTTACATAATGGTAAGAAATTTGAAGAAGGAACACACCAAGAACTAATAGTAAACAATGGTATTTATGCGAATATTTATCGTTCACAAGTTAAACTTAGTCAATAATGAAGGAGGTTATTAATCAACTGATTAATAACCCTTTTTTTAATTTATTTCGATATAAATAGAATTTTTGAGTCAGACGTGTTATAATGATAATTAAGGAGGGATAACATGGCTGGCTATTATTTAATGCCACACCCACCGATAATGGTTTATGAGGTAGGAAGGGAAGAAACACAAAAGGTTCAAAAAACGATTGAGTCATGTCGCTCCATTGGTCAAGAAATCAAGGCAATCCAACCCGAAACAATTATTATCATCACATCCCATGGTCCTTTATTTAGCGATGCGATTGCGTTAAGTCTTGAACCTTCAATTTCTGGTAGTTTACGTCAATTTGGTGCTCCTAATGTGGCTTTATCATATGATATTGATTTGGAACTTACTAAATTAATTATCGATAAAGCCACATCACAAAACATTCAAACTGTGGGTGTAACAAAGAAGTTTTTAAAATATTATAATCGGCAATACGAATTAGATCATGGTAGTATTGTGCCTTTGTCGTTTGTACATGAATACTATCAAGATTATAAATTAGTGCATATCACTTATGGAATGATTAGTTGTTTAGATTTATACCGATTTGGATTATTAATTCGAGATGCTATTCGTGAACTAGGTCGCAAAGTTGTGGTGATTGCGAGTGGTGACTTATCCCATCGTTTATCCCATGATGGGCCATACTCCTATTCACCAAAGGGTAAGATTTTTGATGAGACGATTATCAAATATTTAGAAGAAGGAAAAACGCTGGAAATCTTTAAGATGAATAAGAAAGATATCGAAGAAGCTGGTGAATGTGGCTATCGATCCATTTTAATTCTACTAGGTGTTTTAGGTAAGTTTAAGGGGCAAATCCTTTCCTATGAAGCACCATTTGGTGTTGGATATGCGGTAGGTAAATTTACTTCAGTAGCGGATGAAAATCTCTATGAGAAGTTAAAAGAAAACCATTTACAAAAAGTCCAAGAGAAAATCATTAATTCCGATGATTATGTTAAACTAGCTCGCCAAAGTCTACAATACTACTTTAAACATAAAAGACTCATGGAAGTACCTAAAGAGTTACCACCAGAGATGCTTGAAACAAGGAGAGGAGTATTTGTATCTTTAAAAAAAGAAGGAAGTTTACGCGGTTGTATTGGTACCTTTTTACCAACAACTTATTCCATTGCTCATGAGATTATTCAAAATGCTTATGAAGCAGCATTTCATGATCCTCGGTTTCCAGAATTAACGGAAGATGAGTTAGATGATATTGAGATTAGCGTTGATGTGTTAAGTGAACCAACCAAAGCTAATATCGAAGAACTTGACCCAAAAAAATATGGTATCATTGTGATGCAAGGTAAGAGACGGGGATTGCTGCTTCCTGATTTAGAAGGTGTAGATACGGTTAGTAAACAAATTGCGATTGCTTGTCAGAAAGCAGGCATTGACCCAAATAAGCATTTTGAAATAGAGAAATTTACCGTTGAACGACATGTTGAGGGTGGATTGAAACATGAAGTATAATGCCCGTTATTGGGAAAAAACAGAGGATCGAGTATTATGTAAGTTATGTCCTCATAACTGTTTAATACCTTTAGGAAAACGGGGTTTTTGTCGAGCTCGTATTAATATTAATAATGAATTAATCTCATTAAATTACGGTGAAGTTACAGCCATTGCGCTTGACCCAATAGAAAAAAAGCCGTTGTATCATTATAAGCCTGGCTCATATATTTTAAGTGTATCAACCTATGGTTGTAATATGCACTGTGACTTTTGTCAGAATTATGATTTATCTCAACAAGATCCCTTTTCGAGGTTAATTAGCCCTAAAGAATTAGTTAAAATAATTCTAAAATATGATCATAATATTGGTATCGCATTTACCTATAATGAACCATTTATTTGGTATGAATACATTTATGATTGTGCTAAGTTGTTAAAGACGACAAATAAAGATAAAGATGTGGTGTTAGTAACTAATGGCTTTATTAATCCTGAACCGTTAAAAGAGTTATTACCTTATATTGATGCGATGAATATCGATTTAAAATCATATAATGCAGATTATTACAGAAAAATCTGTAAAGCAACATTAGAACCGGTATTAGAGACAATTAAAATCGCCCAAGAAAATTGTTTTATCGAAATTACGACCTTGATTGTCACTAATGAAAACGATAATCTAGAAGAAATTGAAAAGATTGCCAAGTTCATCGCGAGTATTGATAAAGACATTCCCTTCCATCTAAGTCGTTACTATCCCAATTATAAGATGACAACTCCACCAACTCCTGTTTCTTTTATGAAACAAGCTAAAGAAGTTGCGGAAAAGCATCTAAACTATGTCTATGTCGGTAATATTCCATATGAAGATCGAAACACTTATTGTCCCAATTGTAAAGCGCTCGTTATCGATCGCACCTATGGTAATTTCAATCAAATCTGCCCTAAATGTGGCACAAATATTCCTTTAATTGTCTAAAAAAGCATAAAGTGATTTTATGCTTTTTTCTTTTGTGCTTATATTTACTAACTTTCATTGAAAACTTAAATAAGACGTTTTATAATATATATGCTAACCCTTCGTATGGGAGGTGCAACCTATGTTTACCTTAATTAAGAATGTCCATGTTTATGCACCTAAATATTTTGGTAAATGTGACATTTTAATTTGTGGGGATAAAATTGTAAAGGTTGACAGTGACATAAATTGTTCTGAAGCTAGGGTCATTGAAAATAAAGAAGATTATTATGTCATCCCTGGTATTATTGATCAACATGTGCATATAACTGGTGGTGGGGGTGAAGGTGGTTTTCATACTCGCACACCAGAAGCTAAGGTAGATGATTTGGTTAAGGCAGGTATTACAACTGTCGTTGGTGTTTTGGGTACCGATGCTTTAACGCAAAGTATTGAGCGATTATTAGGTAAAGTTAAGGTGTTAAGACAAAGAGGATTTACAGCCTATTGTTTAACTGGTGCTTATAAATATCCTAGCCCTACGTTTACGGGAAGAGTGGATAAAGATATTGCGTTTATTGATGAAATTATTGGCTTGAAACTCGCTTTAGCAGATCATCGCTCAAGCCATATAACTAAAGAGGAGTTCATACGTCTAGCAAGTGAAGTGCGCGTCGCTTCTATGCTTGGTAACAAATGTGGTATCATCACTTTACATATGGGTGATGAACATCAAGGTTTACAACTAGTTTTTACGATAGTTAAAGAAACAGATATACCAATTAGACATTTCGTACCAACACATGTAACGCGCAATGAACGTTTATTTAATGAAGCTCTACGTTTACTTGAAAATGGTGGAAACATTGATATAACTGTTGATGAAAAAGAGCATTTAATTGATTACATCAGTAGAATAGATCCACGTTATTATAGTCATGTGACCTTTAGTTCTGATGGAAATGGTAGTTTTCCTAAGTATGATGTAGGTGGTAATCTAACAGAGATTGGCATCCAAAGTTGTGATGGTATCATAAAAGGCATTATCACACTCATCAAGAATGGTTATAGTATTGAAGAGGCACTGCAGTTTGGCACTACTAATGTCAGTAACTTGTTACAGTTATCAAATAAAGGTAGTATCAAAGTCGGAAATGATGCGGATTTAGTGATCTTAGATAAGGACTTTACCATTGACACGGTAATTAGTCGTGGCAAGGTCATGATGGAAAATAAGATGTTGATTAGGGGTGATTATATTGGCCTATGAATTAACTAATTATCTCGTTGTAGGAATCTCATCAACAGCGCTTTTTGATTTATCCTATGAACAAAAGATTTTTGAAACTAAAGGTTTAGACGAATATATTAAGTATCAAATTGAGCATGAAAAGGATATCCTTAAACCAGGTCCAGGGTTTCGCTTGGTAAAAAAACTCTTAAGATTAAATGAGTTAAATCCCGATAAACGCTATGTTGAGGTGATAATCCTTAGTCGTAATAGTGCTAACTCTAGTTTGCGTTTTTTTAATTCTATTGAACACTATGGTTTAGATATTACGCGTGCAGTATTAACCAGTGGAAATTCCATTATTCCTTATGCGAAAGCATTAAATGTGGGATTATTCCTTTCAACTAATGGGAAAGACGTTCAAGATGCTATAAATGGGAATATCGCTGCGGGTTTAATTTACAATTATGAATACAAACCAAATGAAGAAAAACTCCATGAAAATGATAAAGAAATCCGCATCGCATTTGACGGAGATGCGGTAATCTTTTCTGATGAATCAGAACGGATCTTCCAAAAAGAAGGTCTGCAAGCATTTGCTCAACATGAAAAGGAAAACGCCTTAAAACCTTTACCAGAAGGGCCATTCATCAATTTCTTAAAAACCATTTCGAAAATTCAACGGGAGTTCCCTGATAATGCGATGCCCATTAGAACTGCACTCGTCACAGCACGAAGTTCTCCAGCTCATGAACGGGTCATTCGCACTTTAAGACATTGGGATGTTAGAATTGATGAGGTATTCTTTTTAGGTGGAATTAGAAAAATGGATATCTTAAAGGCTTTCAATGCCGATATCTATTTTGATGACCAAGATTCGCATCTCAAATATTCACGACAAGTGGTGCCAAGTGCAAAAGTACCTTATAAGAACTTATCTGAACAAATAAGTATTGATGATTTATTAGGAAATGAATAGAGAAAAAAATCCCTCAAGTATAACTTGAGGAATTTTTTAT
>JAAZCR010000283.1 GCA_012513195.1 Bacilli bacterium
AACTTGGACCAAAGGCATTACCAGGGAAGATTTTAATGATATCACAACCAGCTTCCATTGCATGAATAATTTCTGTTATTGTCATACAACCAGCCATATAAGGCACTTGATATCGATTACATAGTTTGGCGGTTTCTAAATCAAAGGCAGGACTTACAATGTATTCTGCACCATTTAAGATTGCGATTCTTGCTGTTTCGCTATCAAGCACAGTTCCAGCACCAACAATCAACTCATCGCTACTAAAAGTTTTCTTTAAAGACGCAATTACTTTATCTGCCCCTGGAACAGTAAATGTAATTTCAATGGCACTGATACCACCCTCAATACAGGCTTTGGCAATATTTAATGCTTCTTCTTCACTTTCTGCACGAACCACTGCCACCACGCCAACATCTACAATCCGCTGTAAAACTTTTATTTTTTTCATTTTTTCTTCTCCATTTCGTATATGCAAATTGATTTCGTAATAATATTATAACCTTAGATCTTTTTAATTTCAATAAAATAAAAACTTCCATTAAGGAAGTTTACTCATGATATCCTAGTTTTCTTGATATCGCTAAAGCTACGCTTCTTACCAATTTTCCCTCATAATCGATATCTGTTTGTCCCCGTTTAATTGAGGAGACGCTAATCGCAGCGACACAATTGTTGTTATGATCAAAGATTGGCGAACCAATACACAACATGTTTTCTTCTAGTTCTTCATTATCAACAGAATAACCTCGTTGTTTAATTATCTTTAACTCTTCAATTAATCTATCCTTATCAGTGATCGTATTTGGCGTAAGTTTAACTAATTTTAATTTACTTATCTTTTCTTCTAAGTTATTGTAAGTGGAAAGCAGTGCTTTGCCTAAAGCAGTCGCGTGCATATGAGTTCTCGAGCCAATTTGCGCCATCGTGATGAGGGCATTTTGCGGTTCATACTTATTGATATAAAGCACTTGATTGTCCATTTCTTTAGCTAAGAAACAAGTTTTGTGAAGTTTTTCTGCTAAATCAATCATAAAAGGTTTGGCAATTTGAATTAAATCGTTATTCTTAAGGTATTGTTGCCCTATTAATAACACTTTCGGTCCTAAAGTATAGAGTTTTGAATATGGATCTAGTTCCAACATTCCTTCTTGTTTAAGCGTATGTACAATATCAAAAGCACTAGTAGTAGGCAACTTTAATTCTTTCGCAATTTCATTTAAGGTTATCCCTTTGGGTTGTTGCGCCACTAATTCTAAAATTGCGATAGCCCGTTTTGTCGTTCGGTTAATTTTCATAATTTCACCTTTTTTACAGTCTTAATACTATTGTATATTATTAGAACAACTTGTCAACTCTTCTTTTCCGAATCCTGTTGTTCACTGCGAGAATTGATCGTTTCATTATCAACTGTTTTTAAACTGAGAATGTGCCATGTAAGAAAAATAATTAGTACTAAAGGGATAACCCGATATATCCAGGTCTTGACAATAAAGATTTGCGTAATAATAGAAGGAATATACATGAATAATAAACTAGAAATCTTAAACTCTTTTGTAACTTCGCGATATTCTACATAACTCTTAATTGTTGGACCAAAATAACGCATTTTAATTAATGATTCATATAAACGCTTACTACTATTGATATAACAGAGACCTGCGATCATCAAAAAGATAGTGGTGGGCATAACAGGTACAAACAATCCAATAATCCCTAGTAGCACAAATAATGTTCCAATTATTATTAGAAAAATTTTGGTAAACTTCTTCATGTTTTATCACCAACATTAATGATATAATAAGTAAGTAAGAAAGGTGGGAGAAAATGAAGTTTTATACCGAGATTGCCCAATATTATGACGATATTTTCCCGTTAAATGAAGCACAAGTTACTTTCTTTAAAAACAGACTTGGAATTCCTCCTAAACAAATCTTAGATGTTGCCTGTGGTACAGGGTCACTATTAACAAATCTTTGTTCCTACGGCTATCAAGGTGTAGGAATTGATCTAAATGACACAATGATTCGTAAAGCAGAAGAAAAAGGTTGTAAAAATTGTATATTTAAAGTTAGTGATATGTTAACTTTTCAAGAAGGAAGTTATGATTTGATTTATTGTATTGGCAACTCCTTAGTTCATCTAATTAACCTTGAAGATATCAAAAGATTCTTAACCAACTGTAAAGCAATGTTAAATCAAGGTGGTATTTTCGTTACGCAAATCATTAACTATAACCGAATACTTAAAGATCATATCACGAGTCTTCCGTTAATAAAAAATGAAGCCAAAAACCTCACTTTCATCCGAGAATATGCCTATAACAACACGACTCATCTAATTAATTTCACAACAACCTTAAAGGTTTATAATAATACTTTCCATAATACAGTAAATCTTTATCCACTTACAAGCGAAGAATTAGTTACACTATTAAAACAAGTAGGATTTACTCATATTAAGTTGTATGGTGATTTTAAAGAAACTAGTTATAATCCTCATGAATCGTATTCATTAGTTGTCGAAGCATATTGTGTATAATTTACTTATCTCTATATATATTATAAGTCAAAAACATTATTTTGGCTAAGTATCTTTAATTATTTTTATGACAATGGTAAACAAGGTGTATATTATGTTTGATGCAATCATTATTGGTGCTGGACCAAGCGGACTAATGTGTGCTATCACCTTAGGTTCATATAAGAAAAAAGTATTGCTTATTGAAAAAAATGAAATGATTGGGAAGAAAATGCGATTAACAGGTGGCGGAAGATGCAACATCACTAATTTAAAAGATGTGCATACCTTCATTAATAGTCTCCCTATCAAATCAGGTCGGTTTTTATATCATGCCTTGACCAACTTTGGACCAAAAGATATTTGGGATTTTTTCGAAAAACGCGGGGTACCACTAA
>JAAZCR010000284.1 GCA_012513195.1 Bacilli bacterium
AAGTAGTTCTTATAGATAATTTCTTCGTTTTCTTGATCAAAACTAGCGTTAAAGATACGGAATTCTTTAAGGGTGAGGACAACCGCTTTTACAATAAATGGTAAGTATGTTAAACTAATATTTCTTTGTTGAGCCATTTCTTTTTGTGCTTTTCGGAAAGCAACAAGTTTCGTGACATCAAATTCTGTCATCGAAGTTGTATGGGGAATAACAGAAACAGATAGCGACATGTTCTTCGCAATTGTTTTACGGAGTTTAGAAATCTTAACCCGTTCAACATTATCTTTGAATTCCATCTTCGGTACTGTAACTTCTACTTTAGCTACAGATGTTTCAGGTGCAGCAACTTCTTGTTTAGCTTGACTTGCACGAATAATGTCTTCTTTCATAACACGACCCATTGGACCAGTACCTTTAACTTGCGTGATATCAACACCTAAATCTTTCGCAAGTTTACGTGCAACTGGTGTGGCTAGTACTTTTTGTGTGGTTGTAGTAGAAGCATCCTTTGCTTCTTCGCTACTTTCGATTACTTCATTGGATACTTCAATTTCACCAATGACACCTTGTTCTTCTTTTTCCTTATTTTCAGAAAGAGGTTGTGCTTTTACCTCACCTTTACCGTCATCGATAACAACAAGTACATCGCCGACATGTACCGTGTCACCAACGGCATAATTTAATTTGACAATTTTTCCTGTTATAGGCGAAGGAATTTCCGCATTAACCTTATCAGTTTCTACTAAGCAAAGCGTTTCTCCCTCTTTAACTGTATCTCCTTCTTTAAAAAACCATTTTAATATTTGACCTTCATGAATACCTTCACCGATATCCGCAAAGCGAAATTCATACATATTTTTTACCTCCACATTAATAGTTGATTAATTTTCTAATTTCATAGGCAATCCGTTGAGGAGTGATTAGGTAATGTTGTTCACCTTTATCAAGAGGTACAGTGACATCAAAAGCACCTAATCGGGTTGGTGGAGCTTCGAGTGATAAGAAGGCATTTTGCGTTACAAGAGATACAAGTTCAGCACCAGGACCAAATGATGTTACTGCTTCATGCACTACTAAGAAACGACCTGTCTTTTGAACTGATTCAATAATGGTATCTTTATCAATAGGTTTAATTGTGCGTAAGTCAATTAACTCAACGCTAATTCCTTCTTGTTCAAGTTCTTGCATAGCTTTTTGGACTTCACGAACAAGTGCACCCCAAGCTACAACGGTAATATCTGTACCTTCTTTAACAACCTTAGCTTTGCCAATGGGAACGATGTATTCTTCTTCAGGTACTTCTTGTTTGAAAGCCCGATAAATCCGTTTTGGTTCCATAAAGATAACTGGATCTTTATCTTGAATAGCAGCTGTTAATAATCCTTTTGTATCATAAGGTGTAGAAGGTATAACGACCTTTAAGCCTGGTATATGCGCAAATAATGCTTCTTGACTTTCGGAGTGATGTTCAAGAGCTCTAATACCTCCACCATAGGGCATGCGAATAACAAGCGGTAAATGATATTTTCCACGACTACGAACACGCATCCGTGCCACATGAGCAGCAATTTGGTTGAAAGCTGGGAACATAAAACCAGAGAATTGAATTTCTACTACTGGTTTTAATCCATTAATAGCCATCCCAACTGCTGTACCTACGATAGCTGCTTCAGATACAGGGGCGTCGAAACAGCGTTCAACACCGTATTTCTTTTGCAGATTAGCTGTTGCGCGGAAAACACCACCTTCAACACCTACGTCTTCACCGTATACAACAACGGTGGGGTCTTTTTCCATTTGTTGATCAAGTGTATGATTAACGGCTTGGAGAATTGTCATTAACGCCATTTACTTCACCTCTTCCAAGAATTTCTTATATGCTTCATATT
>JAAZCR010000285.1 GCA_012513195.1 Bacilli bacterium
CTCATTTATCTAGAAGTTGAAGATGTAGCGAAGATTACGATTATTCATGGCACAACAGGAGATAAAATCACAATTCATAATAGTGAAGATATCAAACATCTTGTTGATAATTTAAATAATATTTCTATACATAAACTCGAAATTAATTTACACAAAGGATTCAATTATTACATATCCCTTTATGATAATGATGGCAACGTAATCGAAGGATTTGCCTTTACGGATAAACGTGTTTCTAATAAAGATTTTTCCTTCTCGGTATTTAAAGGGAAATTAGATACTCAATATATTGAATATTTATATACCATATATCCTAAGGATAAATAGAAATTACCTCACATTGTGAGGTAATTTTTTTATCTAAACAAGACAAAACAAATGTTCGTTTTCTACTTGTATTTTTTAAATAATGCTCATATAATATAAATAGAACATTTGTTCGGTGGTGAGAAGATGCTGGAATTTAAAGAGAATCGTTATATTTTATGCATTGATTTACGTGGTTTTTATGCTAGTTGTGAATGTGTTATGCGTGGTTTGGATCCGCTAGAAGCTAAACTTGCCTGTGTAGGAAATTTAGAACGAGAAGGTAGTATTGTGCTAGCAATCTCACCAGGATTGAAAAAATTAGGTTTCAAAAATCGTTGCCGTTTTTATGAATTACCAAAAGATCAAGGCATTATCTTTGCACCTGCACGCATGCGAGCATATTTAGAATTTTCTGAAAAAGTATTGTCAATCTTTTTAAAATATGTTCCGGAAGAAGATTTACATGTTTATTCCATCGATGAAAGTTTTCTTGATGTCACCGAGACATACCATCTTTTTGCGAAAGATGTAAGAACATTAGCTAAACGTATTATGAATGATATTTATCAAAACACAGGTTTATATTCTGCGTGTGGCATAGGACCAAACATGTTACTAGCTAAACTAGCCCTTGATTTAGAAGCAAAAAAGAATTCCGATGGGATAGCTTATTGGCATTATTCAGATGTTGAGAAAAAACTTTGGCCAGTAACACCTTTACAAGAAATGTGGGGGATTGGCCCTAATTTAGAGAAAGTCTTAAATTCCATGGGTTTTTATAAAGTCGGTGACATAGCAAATAGCGATCCTGACCGTTTAAAAAAGAAGTTAGGGATTATTGGTGAGGAATTATACTATCATAGCCATGGAATTGACAATAGTATTATTCGTGAACCTTATATCATTCATGACCATAATTACGGGATTAGTCAAACTTTATTTGAAGATTATTATGATAATATCCGTATTGTCATGCTTGAACAGTGTGAAGAGTTAGGAATGCGGATTAGATTAAAGCGAAAAATGGGACGCACTATTCACTTAAGTATAGGTTATTCAAAAAATACTGGTGGTGGCGGATTTTCCCGCCAAATTACTCTTGATGAGCCTACTAACCTTACCTATGAAATCTATGAAGCATGTGAACGCTTATTTGATAAATATTATGATGGAAGGCCCATTAGAAAGATTGTGATTAGTATCGGTAAATTGTGTGATGATCGGCCCTTACAATTATGTTTATTCGACGACCGCGCTCGTAAACAACAACTTGCTTATACGATTGATGCGATTCGGAATAAATATGGAAAAGGTAGTATTTTATTAGGTATTTCTTATCTTGATAAAGGGACTTCACTTAGAAGAAGCAAATTAATTGGTGGGCATTATGCCGAATTAGATTATCACAATGTGAAGGAGGTATAAGGATGAAACAACGAGGTATGGTAAAATGGCAACCATTTGCGTCACTTCCTGAACATGCTAATTATATTCGGAAAGTCATTTATGAAATGAATAAGATTGAACGACCAGTGCTTAGTGAAGACCAATTAAATGAATTAAACGAAAAATTATATCGCTATTCACAAACAAAAGAACCCGTCAGTATGACCTATTATCATGACGGTTATATTTATGAGGTAGAAGGAGTAATTGTCAAAATAGAACTATTAACAAAAATGATTATTATTGAAAATAATAGTAAAAGAGATAAATTTAGCATCGAAAATATCCTTGATATCAAATTAAAGTAAGGTATATAAATGGAAAATGTGGATAAAATACGATAAGATAATACCTGAGGTGATAATATGAAAATTGATGATACCCGCAAAGTAGTGATAATCGGTACTGGCTTTGTCGGTATGAGTTATGCTTACGCTTTATTAAATCAAGGAATTTGCGATGAACTCGCTTTAATAGATATCGATAAATTTAAAGCTGAGGGCGAAGCAATGGATTTAAGTCACGGACTAGCTTTTGCGCCTAGGGATATGAAGATTTACGCTGCTGATTATGATACCTGCCATGACGCTGATATCATTGTTATTACTGCTGGTGTAGCACAAAAAGAAGGAGAATCACGCCTTGATTTATTAAAACGCAATGCGAAAATTATGAAGAGCATCATGGAAAATATCAATAAAAGTGGCTTTGCGGGGATTATTTTAGTCGC
>JAAZCR010000286.1 GCA_012513195.1 Bacilli bacterium
GGCCTCATTTTGGCTTAATGCGTCAAACACTACTTCTGCATAGTTTCGTCTAAACATTATGCCACCCCCAAATAACTAAGCGCTTGATCTTCATCCTTCGTAATGACAAGGATTTTATACAACCCGGAAAGTTGAATGATTTTTTCAATTTGTGAATTTATCTCACAGACGATTAACGTCCCTTTTTGCTGTTTGACGTAGTGGTAGCGCCCCAGAATTACCCCAATACCACTACTGTCCATAAAGGTAAGGTTTTTTAGATTAAAGACGATATTCTTTATATCATATTCCATCATCAAGGAATTTAGTCGATCACGTAAACTTTTGGATGTGTGATGATCTAATTCACCTGTAAGTCTTACAAATAAAGTATCAGCGCGAATATAGAGATATGCTGATAAACTCACACACTTCACCCCTCTATCTACCCTAACTTTAACATACTTTATGATTTAAACATACCAACTTGACAATAATAGACAAAGATAGATAGCATATTTCAATCTCGAAAAAGTCAAAATAAACATAATTTTAAAATAATAAGTCTAATAATGGCGAAGAACAGTGAATAAAAAATCATCCCTAATTTACTTGCGTAAATCAGGGATGATTTGGGTTTTCGCAGTAATTTTTTCATCTTTCTCTTTCACTATTTTTGCTGGTACACCAACGACGATGGTATTTGCAGGTACATCCTTTGTCACGACACTTCCTGCTCCTACCACTGCACCTTTACCAATCCGTACACCTTCTAGAATTACCGCATTAGCACCAATTAGTACATCATCCTCAATGATCACAGGTGTTTTACTTGGTGGTTCTAATACACCAGCAATTACAGCACCTGCTCCAATATGGCATCTTTTTCCAATTATGCCCCGGGCTCCGATTACCGCATTCATATCAATCATGGTTTCCTCACCAATCGATGCCCCAATATTGATGATGGCTCCCATCATGATAACCGCATTAGCACCAATCGTAACTTTGTCGCGGATGATTGCCCCTGGTTCAATCCGAGCATTTACCGTCGTTAAATCCAGTAAAGGTACAGCACTATTCCGACAATTATTCTCGATAACATAATCTTCAATCGTTTGTTTATTCTTATCTAAAATTTTCTGTACTTCCGACAAATCACCAAAGATGACATAAAATCCTTTGGTGCCAAAGATCCTTACGTTATCGTTATCAGTATCTAATAATTCACCTTTTAAATAAACTTTTATCGGTGTTGTTTTTTTCGCATTCTTAATATATTGGATAAGGTCTTCACTCATCTTTTCACCTTATAAAAGACCAAGTTTTTTCATCTCATTGATTAATAACTCGCGATTCTTTTCTGTCATATTTACAAGTGGCAACCTCACTTCTCCTGAGTCTAATCCTAATAACTTCATTGCCGCTTTCACAGGGATAGGGTTAGTTTCAATAAACAATAAGCGAATGAAATCAAAGATAGCAAGTTGAATTTGGCGGGCTTTTTCAATATTACCCAAGAAGTATGCGTAACACAATTCATGAATATCTTTAGGAAGGATATTAGCGACAACAGATATTACCCCTTTTCCTCCTAAAGCTAACACTGGTAAGATATGATCATCGTTACCAGAATAAAGATAGAAGTTTTCATCACAAAACTTCGCAATTTCCGTGATCTGGGTAATATCACCACTAGCTTCTTTTATCCCGGTGATATTAGGGTGTTCAGCAAGAAGTTTTACTGTACTTGGTTTCATATTTAGACCAGTTCGACTTGGTACATTATACATAATAATAGGAATGTTTACTTGATCTGCAACTTTAGTAAAGTGTGTAACTAATCCTTCTTGAGTAGTCTTATTATAATATGGTGTTACGATAAGAAGACCATCACAACCAACGCTTTCCGCAAATTTACTAAGTTCAATTACATCCTTAGTGTTGTTTCCACCCGTACCCGCAATAACGGGTATTCTCCCATCTACATAATTTGTGGTAAACTCATACAATCTTCGTTTTTCATCTTTTGAGAGTGTAGAAGCTTCACCAGTAGTGCCAGCGATGATTAATGCATCGGTTTCATTATATAAGTGAAAATCAATTAACTTTGTTAACCGTTCATAATCAACTTCACCATTTTTAAATGGCGTAATTAATGCAACACCACTACCCTTAAATAATCGCATTAGGCACCTCCCTTAATCAAAATTTCCGCTATCTGCACCGCATTTGTGGCAGCACCCTTTCTGATATTATCGGCTACCACAAAAAGATTAATCCCATAGGGTACTGTTTCATCACGCCGAATTCTTCCAACAAACACTTCATCTTTACCATCAGCACTTATCGGCATCGGATAAATATTGTTTTTTACATCATCACATAACATAATTCCCTTACTATTTCTAAATAAATCTCTTACTTCATCGATATTAAAATCTTTTTCTACTTCCACATTAATCGCTACACTATGACAGTTTCTAATCGGTACTCGAACAGTAGTGGCTGTAACTTTTAGTTTTTCATCATGCAAGATTTTCTTTGTTTCTTCCATCATCTTCCATTCCTCTTTGGTATATCCGTTATCTAAAAATACATCGATATGTGGCAAGATATTATTTTTGATGGGATGAGGGAACTTGTTAGTAGTATTGTTTTCTAAATCATTTATACCTACCATACCTGCTCCGCTTACCGCTTGGTAGGTGGTATATACCACGCGTTTTAGACCATAGTTATCCGCTAATACTTTTATAGGAATTACACTTTGAATCGTACTACAGTTTGGATTAGCAATTACACCTTTATGAAGGAAAATATCCTCAGGGTTTACTTCAGGAACAACTAAGGGCACATCTTTTTCCATCCGAAAAGCACTACTATTATCGATTACAACTATCCCTTTTTCTCTTAAAAGAGGAACATAAGTTTTACTGATATTAGCTCCAGCAGTAAGGAAGGCTAAATCAAAGTCTTTATTAAGTAATTTATCCCGCGTTAACTCTTCCACTACTATTTCTTTCTCTTTAAATTCAATTACTTTCCCTTTTGATTTACTCGAAGCAAATAGATAGAAATTACTTATAGGAAAATCGCGTTCCTCTAAGATTTTTACTAACGTCCGCCCTACTAAGCCAGTTGCACCAAGGACAGCGACATTAAGCATTTTGTTCTTCCTCCCTTTCATAGTACCCACGACAGATGAAATTTGCTTTTCCCGTTAAGTATATACCATCTGCTTTCTCTTCGATGAATGCCTCTCCACCTTTAAAGATTATCTTAACTTGATTATTTAAGTTATAGAGGGTTTTCCCCACAATATAACTACAACATGCTCCCGTGCCACATGCATTAGTAAAACCTACACCCCGCTCATAGGTAACGATTTTTATATGGTCTTTACTAATAATTTCACAGAAATTGACATTTATATGAGAACTATACTGCGGATGCTTTGATAATAAAGGAGCATATTTATACATCAATTCTTCATCTAAGTTGCCTAAATAAATAACACCATGCCACACACCTAACTCCACTAATGCGACTAGAAAAATGCGATTTTCAATTCTCACTTCTTCATTGAGATATTTGATTATCGGTTTACCAAGATTAATAGTGATACTTCCATCAGGATTAATAAAACCTACTTTATCTCCTACTTCAGTCTTTACAGTAAAAGTATTACTATCAATTAATTTATTTTTCTGTAAGTACTTACCGACACACCTTAAACCATTTCCACATAAACTTGCCCGACTACCATCGGCATTATAATAGTCCATATAAAAAGTATTATTTTCATTTCTAACGATGATAAAGCCATCACTACCAACCCCAAAATGTCGGTCACATATTTTTGGAATCACTGCTTTATCAACTATTTCATTTACGATGATAAAATCATTACCATTAGCTTCGTATTTTTCAAAATAAAGCATAGTATGCCTCCAATGCTTATAATCTTTGTCATACTATAATATGTGAAAATTGTGAAAATGACAAAAAAGAAAAAGCGATTTAAACAATCGCTTCAGTTAAAGAAAATATTTTTAAGTAACCGATTTAAGACCTCAAAAATACTAGCCTTCTTACAATCCTCATCAACATATAAAGGGACGGTATAAACCACTTGATCATTTTGGATAATCTCTAGTTTACCAATTACTTCATTCTTACTAACACCTTTACGATTAATTTCATATGTAAACTTCTCTGTTAAACCTTCTGGTTTTTCGCCTTTCTTTACCACAAACACAATTGGTTCTTTAATTATTACTTTAACCTTCCTTGGTGTAAGCAAGATATGATCATATTCATCGACAACATAATCTTTTGGTCTATACACATAAGCTTCGTATTGGCTAAAACCATAATTTAGTAGTTTTACGGTATCATAATTACGTTGACTACTACTAGTTTCTCCCATTATAACACTAATTAACCGCATTCCATCTTTCTTCATCGTGGCGGTTAGATTATAACCACTTGAGGAAGTCCAACCTGTCTTTAAACCATCTATACCTGGAACATGTCTAACAAGTTTATTAGTATTCACAAGCCAAAAAGGATTTGGTGTATCTTTACGAATATAATCCTCATAAATGCTTGAATATTTGGTAGTTTCTTTTTCATATTTTCGCAATAACTCCCGCGCTATCATCGCCATATCATAAGCAGTTGAGTAGTGTCCTTCATCTTTTTCTGCAAGACCTGTAGGTTCAATGAAAACCGTATTCTGTAAGCCCCATTCTTTAATCTTATCATTCATCCGCTTCACAAATAACTCTTCACTTCCTGCCACATGTTCTGCTAAAGCGACTGTTGCATCATTCGCGCTGGCGATTACCATACACTTAAACAAATCTTCCACAGTCATCTTTTCGCCAGGTTCTAAATATACTTGACTACCACCGTAACTAGCCGCATGTTCACTTACAGTTACTACATCATCCCATTTAATTTGTCCTTTGTCGATGGCTTCTAAGACTAAGTAAATAGCCATGATTTTCGTCATGGAAGCAGGTGAACGTTTTTCATGAGCATTCTTTTCATATAAGACTTTTCCTGTATTAACTTCAATTAAAATAGCTGATTTGGCCTCTTTGACAAAATCGTCACCTAGTTCATTAGCAGTTACAGGTTTTTCTATTTTAAATAAGAAAAACGACATTATGACAATAAACAAAATCGTAAGTTTTAACCAATATTGTCTTTTCATCCACCACACCTCGATAAAATATATGTAGGAAACCTCTCAATATATGACATTATCTATATAATTTCTTACTAATATCAAACAAAAAAACATCAGGAGTTAAACTATTAAACTCCTGATGTTTATTTCTATTAAAGATTTTAATTATCTTACTAAATCTAAAATGAGTTTTGGTTTTTCAATCTTTTCGTTTGTTAACTTAAATAAATTTCGGAATTCCACAAAGTGCTCTTCAGTTAATGGTTGATTACTATAAACTTCACCTAGGATGGTGTTTTCATCTACATAAGCACCAATCTTTTGCTTAATCTTTAAACCAACCGCAAGATCAATCGGTGACTCCTTGGTCAATCGTCCTGCTCCTAGTTTCATCGCATAATTACCAACTGCTAAAGCATCGATATGTTGAATGTAACCTTTTTCAGTTGCGTTTACTTCATATACGTATTTTGCTTGTGGTAATAAACTATAGTCTTCAGTCACATCAGGGTTACCACCTTGACGCAAAACGAACTCTTTAAACTTCATTAAAGCTTTACCGTTACGCATATTTTCTTGAAGTTTACTTATACCTTCTTCTAATGAAGCAACTTCTTGGGCGTTATAAAGAATATGAGCACCAAGGTTTAGTACCAATTCTGTAAAGTCTTCTGGTCCATTACCTTTTAATGTTTCAATGGCTTCAATGACTTCAAGACTATTACCTACCGCTTCGCCTAAGGGTTCATCCATGTTGGTGATGACGGCACTAACATTTCTACCAAATTGTTTACCAATTTCCACCATGGCTTTAGAAAGCTTTCTTGCACTTTCTAAATCCTTCATAAAAGCACCACTACCTACTTTAACATCTAATACGATAGTTTGCGCACCAGCAGCAATTTTCTTACTCATGATGGAAGAAGCAATTAATGGTATTGATTCAACCGTTCCCGTGACATCTCTTAAGGCATTCAATTTCTTGTCAGCGGGACACATATCCTTTGTTTGGCCAATAATCGCCATGCCGATATCATTGACTTGCTTGATAAACTCTTCTTCAGTAAGTTCGATATTAAATCCTGGTATGGATTCTAATTTATCGAGGGTACCACCTGTGTGTCCTAAACCCCGCCCACTCATCTTGGCAAGTTTAACACCACAACTGGCAACTAATGGTCCTAACGCTAGAGAAGTCTTATCACCAACACCACCTGTAGAGTGTTTATCAACTGTCTTACCGTTAATGGCGCTTAAATCTAAGACTTCACCACTTTCAACCATGGCTTTTGTGAGGTAGAAACATTCCTCATCAGTCATACCTCTAAAACATATCGCCATGAGTAAACTAGCAATTTGGTAATCGGGAATCTTATCCTCTGTATATCCTTTGATGATAAAATTGATTTCTTCCTCTGTAAGTGGTAAGTTATCCCGTTTTTTGAGGATTAAATCAACCATTCTCATTATAAATTCATCTCCTTTTTTGTGATAGCGTTATTATTATATCATGAATTATCAAAAACATAAAAGCCTATGTTATAATAAGAGTAAGATTATGGGAGTGAGGCAAAATGAAGATTTATATAGTGAGGCATGGACAAACCGACTACAACAAAAACCGTCTAATCCAAGGGCATATTGATGTACCATTAAACAATTATGGAAAGGAACAAGCAATTTTAACAGCCACGCATTTTATAAATGAACCGATTGACTTAATTATTAGTTCACCTTTATCCCGTGCTTATGAAACAGCGCAAATCATCGCAAAAGAAATAAATTACCAAGGTGAAATCATCATCGACGAACATTTTCGCGAACGTAATTTTGGTGAAGCCGATGGACAAAGCATTCCCGTTATTATTGAAAGAGTACGTAAAGGTGAAGTTGTTAACTTAGAGTCAGAAAAAGACTTAGTTGCGCGTGTTGTTAAAGGTTTAAATAATCTTAAAGAGAAGTATCCAGATAAAACGATTTTAATCGTTTGTCATTCACAAACGATTAAAGCTATCTTAATGTATATAAATCCAGAACTTTACAATCTTGATACTTATTTACGCAATTGTTCCATTAGTTTAATTGAGTATAAGAATCAGAAATGGGAAGTAGTATACGCGAATTATAATGATTATATATAAGCACTTAAGGTGCTTTTTTATTTTTAACTTATTTTATAGTAATCAAAATAAGATAGTTGAAAAACTATCTTATTTTTTAAAATTATATTCATTTACTAACATTTTTAAGATTTTTGCATCTTGTAAGAATTGTTCGGGTGAATCCTTAATCACAAATTCTAACATGGTATAGTGCACTTTTTCATCATATGGAATGACGCTAAAGTATTTTCGCCAGTTTTCGCTTCCATGTTCTAATGGTAAGGGTGTCCAACCATCCCACTCAAAAACATGAAGATTACTTAAATATGATATGACTTGTTGTAGATCAGCACAACGTTTTTCAACTGGAAGATTTACAGCCGGTTGCCAATATAATGATACATTAGGTAAGTTAATCGCTTGAATAAGTTTTAAGGCGGATTCAACAGTATCCGTTAACGTGTTACCATGATACTCAAAAGCTAAACTAATACCAACTTGCTTTGCTTGTTCAGCATTAATGATCGTATCTTCTATGATTTTATCCCAATATCTTTCATCTGCTTCATGTGAACCTTTATTTCCCGCCCAAATCCTAATTGTTTTTGCTTGTAACGCACAAGCAGTCTCTAATACTGCAGAAAACTCAGGTGAACCCTCGGCAAGAGGTTTATAATAAGAGCCATAACTTGCGACTTCTAGACCAGCATCAATGGTCATTTTCGATACTTCTTCTGCTTGTTTTATATTACCATGGGGTACATGTATATCACCACCCCATTCAATCGCTGTTAAATTAGCCTGCTTAACTAAATTAATGATTTCGCGTGGCGATAGCTTTCTAAAAGTTACGGAAACTAAACCAGTTTTAAACATTATTATCACCTCAAAATAATCTCATTCTTTATTATACCTTATGTAGTTAACTAAGCCAATAATTGTCGAAAATAGTATGAAAACTTCTACGAGTAGCACAATATAAAAGACGACAAAAAAGGAGGAATTATATGGATAGATCATTATGGTTACATGATTATGAACTAAAAGAATTTCCACCTTTAGAAGATGATTTAGAAGTGTATGTTTTAGTTATCGGTGGCGGTATAACAGGTATTATAAGTACCTATTTACTTCGTGATGAAGGTGTGAAGGTTGCATTAATTGAGCAAAAGCGCCTTATGCATGGTACTACTGGTTTTACCACCGGTAAACTTACAATACAACATGATATCATCTATCAAGAATTATTAAAAAAGCATGGTTTAGAAAAAACAAGACTTTATCTTGATAGTCATTTAGAAGCATCTCAATTTATAAAAAATACCATAAATGAATTAAACATCGCTTGTGATTATGAAGAAAGAACAAGTTTTATTTATACTCAAAGTCCTAAAGAAATCCCTAAACTGATTAAAGAAGTTGAAGCATATCAACAACTTAATATTCCCTATCTTGAAAATCCACCACTTAATCTTCCTTTCGCTGTTGAAGGAGTATTAGGTGTTACCAATCAGGCCCATTTTCATGTCGTAAAATATCTTCAAGCAATCGTCAAAGAACTAGAAAACCAAGGTGATATTTACATATATGAGAACACCAAGGTTTTGCATGTCAAAGAAGAAGATGATATATGTGTAACCTTTTTAGAAAATGGAAGGAAAGTTCGAAGTAGATATGTTATTCTTGTGAGTCACTACCCAGTTAACGATACCTTAAATAGTTATTTCATGAAGTTAAAACCGATGATGGCTTATGTAGTGGCAGCTTATTATGATAAGGATTTTACTGATGGTGATTATATCAACATCGAAAAGCCAACCCGCTCCATTCGTACCCACCCTTATCAAGATAAAAGAATATTAATACTAGCGGGTGAAGGACATCAATGTGGTCATACAAGTAATGATAAGAAACACTATCAAAATCTCTCTGACTTTGGGCGGATGTATTTTAATATGGATACTCCTTTGTTTATGTGGTCAACACAAGATTACGAAACCTTTGATAAACTACCTTATATAGGCGCTATAAATAAAAACAATCCCCGTATTCTCTTAACGACAGGTTTCAAAAAATGGGGAATGCTTACTAGTACTTTAAGTGCCATGCTTTGTCGGGATATCATTCTCAATAAAAAGAATGCTTATCATGATTTATACTCTCCTTGCCGCTTAACGGATAAACTGACTGGAAAGTTCTTTGTCTATAATATCAGTGGTGTCGGAAGATTAATCGGAGATCGTCTCAAAACTTATAATAAGAGTTGGTCAATAGAACCAGGCAAAGGTAAAATCATCTCATTCAGAGGTAAAAAATATGGTATATATAAAGATGAACAAGGCGAAACATACATCGTTAAAGCTATTTGTCCCCATCTCAAATGCATTTTAACCTTCAATAATGAGCATAAAACATACGATTGCCCTTGTCATGGATCAAGATTCAACTATAAAGGAGAATATCTTGATGGACCCGCTATTGTGAACTTAAAACGCATAAAAGCAACCAAAAAATAAAGCCAGTTTCCTATTCGGAGACTGGCTTTCCATTTTCTTTAATCACAGCGGGGACACCTACTGCGGTACTATTGGATGGTACATCAGTAATAACTACCGCATTAGCACCAATTTTACTGTTTTCACCGATGGTCACAGGACCTAGAATTTTTACGCCTGCCCCAATAATCACGTTGTTTTTGATGGTAGGATGACGCTTCCCTTGATGTTTGCCTGTACCACCTAAAGTAACACCATGATAAATGAGCACATCGTCGCCAATTTCAGTGGTTTCGCCAATAACTACACCTGTTCCATGGTCAATAAATAAGCGTTTACCAATTTTAGCGGCAGGATGAATCTCGATGTTTAAGATGTTCCGCACCCAAAACATTATGAAATAAGCAATAAACTTTAAATTGATTTTGTAGAAGAAATGCGCAATTCTGTACCAAAATACCGCTTGTACCCCAGGATAAAGCAAAATTATTTGTAAGATGCTCTTAGCGGCCGGGTCACGTTCTTTGATTGATTGGAAAAAAGATTTGCGTTTTTGGTTCATATATTATACACCAAGATCAAATAGTGGTGTACTTAAATAACGTTCTCCATTATCAGGGGCAATTACTACAACCTTCTTACCTTTACCAAGTTTTTGTGCGACTAAGAATGCGGCATGGACTGCTGCTCCTGATGAGATACCCACTAAAATACCATATTCTTTGGCGAGACGTCGACTCATATTAAATGCATCTTCATTGGCAACTGGAATAATTTCATCGTATACATTGGTATTTAGAATACGAGGGACGAATCCTGCCCCAATGCCTTGGATTTTGTGAGGACCAGGATTACCACCTGATAATACAGGGGAGTCTTTAGGTTCTACAGCAACAAATTTAATATTAGGGAACTGTTTCTTTAAGACATTTCCCACACCAGTAATAGTACCACCTGTACCAATACCAGCGACAAAAGCATCAAACCCTTCAGGGAAATCTTTTAATAATTCCTTAGCTGTGGTTTCTTCATGAGCTTTTACATTATTAATATTATCAAATTGTCTCAACATGAAATAACCATGCTCACGCACTAGTTGTTCAGCTTTTTCGATCGCACCACGCATGCCTTTAGCACCTTCCGTAAGTATTACTTCGGCACCGAATGCATGCATAATTTTACGACGTTCAATACTCATAGTTTCGGGCATGACTAAGACAACACGATAGCCACGCGCTGCCCCTACCATGGCAGCACCAATACCAGTATTTCCACTGGTAGGTTCAACGATAGTTCCACCAGGTTTAAGCTCTCCGCTTTTTTCTGCTTCATCAATCATTTTCCAAGCGATGCGGTCTTTTACTGAACCACCTGGATTAAAATATTCTAATTTTACATAGATATCTGCATAATTTTCAGGTAATTTATTTAATTTAACGATGGGAGTGTTCCCAATTAATTCATCAATTCGATTTACAATCATGATTATCTTCCTTTCTGTAAGATTATATTTAATATTATATAAGGTTGAGCACCAATTATCTAATAATATGCGCTTGAGTTATATTTATTTTTATTATATGTCCATTTACTAGAGTTGCTAACAGACAAATGTTTAATCATGTCAAATCTTAACAATTATCTATATATATGGATAATTAATATTTGGTTGTAAATGCCAGTATACTATCTAGTCACCTTATGGTAAGATTACCACGTAAATGAATTGATTAGGGGGAATATTTATGAAAATCAAACATCTATTTACATATATCTTAACTTTATTACTTATCTCTATTCTTATCTATAGTTGTACAAATATAAATGATCAAGCAAACATCGATATAAACATGGAAGAAGATAAACATAATGAAATTATCACTACTATAGAAGATATAACTTCTACTATACCTGAAACAAACAATAAAATAGAAGCAGAAGAAAACTATCTCGATATTATTCTTGCCAATGGTTATGTAGTTAATGAGGTTATCGATTATGAAGGCAACTACTTAGTCGCAGGAGATCATAATAATAAAGTTTTTCTACAAATCATCTATAAAAGCGATAATAATTACCTCTATGGTACTGAAAATATCTTTTCAAGTATTGAAGGTACGATAATTGAACTTAAACAACAAGATTATTATCTATCCACAAAGATTAAAAATGGTGAAGAAGAATATATCCAAACCTTCATAGAAAATAACGGTACTTTTATCCCATTCTTTAAGAAACAAATCCAATATAACTACTATAAGAATCGCGTTATTAAACCAGAATACATCGTTATCCATGAAACAGCTAATACTGCGGTAGGTGCAAATGCCCGCAATCACTATCTCTACTGGAACCGAGAACCTAACGCGACCGCTTCTACTCACTTTGTGGTTGATAATCGAGAAATATATCAAATGTTAGAACTAAATCAAGGGGCATTCCACGTAGGTGATAATAAAGGTCATTCCGATATTACTAATTTCAACTCGATTGGTATTGAGATTGCGGTTAATCAAGATGGTAACTTCTATCAAGCCCGTGAAAACGCAATTCAATTAACGATTAATATTATGAAGTATCTTAATATGGACATTTCGCAACTAAAACGTCACTATGACGCTAGCGGTAAAAATTGTCCCACTAATATGCTACTAGATGACAGTCTATGGACAGACTTTGTGATGCAAGTTGCCGAAGGGGTAAAAGCTTAAATATTCTATTAGATGAAATCCTTGAACTATGTTATAATATATAGCGAGAGGATGTGTTATTATGAATATATGGCATGACATGGATAGTGAAAGAATTAATCCAGAGCGCTTTATTGCTTGTATTGAGATTTCTAAAGGCAGTAAAAAGAAATATGAATTAGACAAAAAGACAGGGATGCTTATTCTTGACCGTGTGCTCTATACATCTACTCATTATCCCGCAAATTATGGCTTTATTCCAAAAACCTATGCAGATGATAACGATCACTTAGATGTATTAGTGCTATGTCAAGAAGTACTCGATCCCCTCACGTTAGTAGAATGTTATCCTATCGGAGTCGTAAAAATGCTTGATGCCGATGAAGTCGATGAAAAAATCATTGCGATTGCGCTTAAAGACCCCTCACTTAACTGTTATAAAGATATCACTGATTTACCAAAACACAATTTTGATGAGATTTCTCATTTTTTCGAAGTGTACAAAACGCTAGAAGGTAAAAAAACGCTCGTAAAAGAAATTCTGGGGGCTGAAGAAGCGAAAAAAATTATCGCTAATGCGATCGACTTATACCAAAAAAGATTTCCTGAATAAACTCACTTAGGTGAGTTTCTTTTTATATCTTATACATGGGTGATAATATGCTTTATAAATTTTTTGTGACCAGTGACTTACATGGACATTATCAAGAATTCTTAAAGGCAATTAAAAAAGCGGGCTTTTCCGAAGAAGATTCCCGCCATATTCTTCTTATTTGCGGTGATATGTTTGACCGTGGTCGTGAAAATACTAAAATTTATCTTTATATTAAAAGTTTAATTGATCAATATGGTGATGATAAAGTAATTGTATTAAAAGGTAACCATGAATTATTTTTTGAAGATCTCGATACAGATGATCAGTATCGTGTCTTCTTTAATTATCAATATAATCGGTTTGATATGACAATTAGTGATTTCACCAACATTAATTTAGATGAACTTAGAAACTATTCTAATTTTGAGATTAAAGAATTGATTAATAAAAATTACCCCAACTTTCTTAATTGGCTTAAGCATTTACCATTCTATTATGAAACCAAGAACTACATCTTTACCCATGCAGGATTTAGTCCCGAAATACCATTTGAACAAACAGATTGGCATCAAGCTGTGTGGACCAAAAGTGAACTATTAGAGTTCGTTGATTTAACCAAATATGGCATTACCAAAAAGTTAGTAATGGGTCATCGCCCTACTATCTTATTAGGTGAATTTGATTATGATATTCATTATTCACCAGATAAGCAAAAAATTTATATCGATGGTGGATGCGCTTATGGTGGAAAATTAAATGTTTTAGTTGTTGAAGACGAAAAAACAAGGAGTTCAATTAGTTAATTGACTCCTTGTTTTTAATTCTATAATAGAGTTTCTTGCCTTGATTAAATACTAATACTGCCAAAAAGGCATCAATAAACCCAACTAATAATCCTGCCAATACATCAGTTGGAAAATGTACAAAAAGATATAAGCGAGAAAACGCTATTAGACTAGCAAGTATAAAAGTAGGTATAGTAATTCTTTTCTTAAAAAAGCGACTAAACACAAAGGCAACACCAAAACTTGATGAAGTATGTCCGCTTGGGAAAGAATATCCACTCGGAGCTTCTATTAGTAAGATGATTTCTGGACGCGATACAAATGGTCTATCTCTTGCGACGAGGTTTTTAAGTATTTGATCATTTATTAATAAACTAAATAATAATGATAATAAACCAATAAATCCCACTTTACGTGTTTTCCGAAATATGAGTAATATGATACAAATGATAATCCAAACGAGACCATTATCACCTAAAAAGGTAAAAAACTTCATTATCTTATCCATGACATTAGAACGAAAGGTTTCTTGAATAAAATCAAGTATCCTATAATCTAAATCTTGAATCATTTTGATTCCTCAACTATTATCTTTGTATCTATTATAATTAAAATATTAACTTATTTCCATAAAAAAAAGTAAAAACTAGTAAGATATCCTCTTACTAGTTTTAACAACAAGGTAAAGTTACACTGTATTATATGATGAAGATCTTTAAATGGTTCAAAGGATAAGGAAAATTCAAGAATATATATATTATCTTATGATGATGTGTTATAATGAAGTTAAGGATAAGTATTGAAGTGGGGAGATATAAGATGACAACGTTTTTTTCACTAGATTTCACTTGTGCTATTTGTGGACACACAGAGAAGTTTAATTGTATCGGGTCAACTAGTATCTTTGGCTACATGGACTTAGATACAAGACCAGCGGAGTTAAAACGATCAACTTTAGTAAATGAAGTACAAATGTGTCCCAAATGTCATTATGCAAATTTTCAAATCACTGATTTAATTGAGGGTGTTGATCAAAGGGTACTTGCATCAGATAGATTACAAACTATAATTAAAGATAATTCTATTAGTGACAATATCAAAAAGTTCATCATCGCAGCGACACTCTATGAGTTATCTAATAATTATCATGATGCTGCTTATTTATATCTTAATGCGGCCTGGTTATATGACGATCTTAATGATATTGAAAATAGTCAAAAATATCGGAAGTTTAGTATCGGTATGCTTAAACAGTATCTAGAAACGAACAATGATCATCATAGTCGTTGTTTATTAGTTGATCTTTTACGTCGCACCAATTCCTTTGATGAAGCAATCACAGAAGCGAAAAACTTACTGATAGAAGTAAAAGATGATCTCTTGAAAAGCATCTTGAATTATCAAATAGAATTATGTATCGACAAAGATAATAAATGTCATAATTTAGAAGAGGTAAAATAAAATCCCTACCATTTTGTAGGGATTTATCGTTTTATTATTTAAAACGTCTCCGGAAGAATTGAGGAACATCAATTTCTTCCGTTTCTTTTGTTTCAGGAATAATGGGTTCACGACTAGGGATAACTGGTTCGGGTTTCGGTACTTCAACGATTGGGGTTGCTCTTAAGGATTTTAAATCTGTGGCGCGATTTTTAGTATGATCGAATCCCGTCGCGATGACTGTTACGACGATTTCATCTTCTAAATCAGTATTAATAGCAGCACCATGGATAATGTTAATTTCTGCATTAGCCGCATTTTGAATCGCTGTAACGGCATCATTAATTTCATAAAGAGTGAGGGTTGTCCCACCAGTAACGTTAATAATCGCATCAGTTGCACCATCAATATCGGTTTCAAGTAGTGGACTATTGATAGCCCGTAATGCTGCTTCAACAGCGCGGTTTTCACCACTCGCAATACCGATACCCATAAGGGCGGTACCTTTATTAGCCATGACAGTCTTAATATCAGCGAAGTCCAAGTTAATTAAACCAGGAATCGCAACAATTTCCGCAATTCCTTGTACACCTTGCCTTAAAACATTATCCGCTTCACGGAATGCTTCTAACATTGGTGTATTGCGGTCAACAATTTGGAGTAAGCGGTCATTAGGAATAACAATCATGGTATCAACATTTTTGCGTAATTCCTCTAAACCTTTATTCGCATATTCCATTCGCTTACGACCTTCAAAGGTGAATGGTTTTGTAACGATACCAACTGTTAAAGCTCCTGATTCTTTCGCGATTTTCGCGATGATAGGACTAGCACCAGTTCCTGTACCACCGCCTAAACCAGCGGTAACGAATACCATATCGGCACCTTTTATGACATCAACTAACTCATCATAAGCTTCTTCAGCTGCTTTACGACCTATTTCTGGGTCACTACCAGCGCCAAGACCACGAGTTAATTCTTTTCCTAATTGGATCTTCTTTTCCGCTTTTGATAAGCGTAAAACTTGCGCATCCGTATTACAAACAATAAACTCAACACCTTGCACTTCATTTTCTATCATGCGATCAACAGCGTTAGATCCCCCACCGCCAACACCGATAACTTTTATTTTGGGCATTTGATCAAATTCATTGTCAAATCCGAACATCTTAGTTCCTCCTTCAAAGTCTAACTATATTATAGATTATCCCTAGTAGATTTTCATCTGTTTTATACTTCTTGGTGATTAAAAATAATCATATCGTATTGTTCTTCAAAGAGTTTTTCGAAGTAATACGCATTATATTGCCCACTAATGATGGATGAATACTTCGGATGTCGTGTTCCAATTAGGTTTGGTCGTCGTATCGATACCCATTCACCAAAGTTGTTCTTAAATAATCGTTCAAAGTTTTCAATGGCAACACCGCCACCAATTAAGTAGTAATAAGTTATCTTATTCTTTAATCCATATTCCAAGAGATAGCGTTTAATTACCCTGATAATTTCTAAATACTTTTCTTCAATAATTTGTGCTACATACTCATTAGTTATATATGAAATAGTTCCATCGGGATAATGCTTCTCCAAAATGATTTCATCGCTTGCTTCTTTTGCCACACAACTACCATGGGTAATTTTAAAATCCTCACTATCTTCATAAGATAAACCGAGTTTTTCCATTAGTGCTTCGGTCACGATACTACTACCAATCTTAAAGGTTTCACTACGTTCTATCAATTGGTCATGATACACCGTGATAGTGGTAGTATTTGCGCCGATATCGACAACACATGTATAGTCTTCCATTTCCTCTTTCATCAGTAGTGAGTTTTTATAACCAACTACATTTGGCATAATTTCGATAACTTCAATTCCTAACTGTTCGACGACGGAAATATATTCAGCAATCATGGCTTGGTTTTCAAAAACAATTTCAATATTCGCTGATAATTCCCTCGTTAATTCTCCTACAGGATTATCAATAACCTTCCGCATCTTAACAGAAGTAAAACTGTTAGGATAGATAGCCGCTATCACACCGCCACGATCATTAGCCTTCATTTCTTCTGTATATACTTTATTGAATAAATTCTTGATGTGTTTTCCTTTAACCATATTTTCTGGAATTGTAACATCATACGTGACTTCTTTTGTCCAAAGATTAACACTCGGTAACATTAAAATAACAGCTTTAATGCGTGCGTTTAAAAACTTTTCAGCGCGATTTATCAGTTTTTTTAGATTATTTTGGACAGTAGCCTTGTCGACTATATGACCAACTTCGATTCCTTTCGTCAATTCTTCGTCAAGGAAAAGAATATTTTGTTTCTCCCCAAAAAACTCTGACACTAACAATTTTAAAGAATGCGTGCCAAATTCAACCGATACATATATATTACGGTTCATTATCCCACCATCTTTCAAATCTAGCACTTAGAATAATTGTACACTATTTTAAGTTATAAAAAAAGTAGTTAATGGTAAAAGTTGAGTTATTAATATATAAATATTATAACATATTTTCCTCTCTAAGCAAAAAAAATCTCATATTTTCATATGAGAATCTTTATCACCAATTGAAAAATTCAACTTCAGGTACTAAGGTAATCTTTGTGACTTTATAAACCTCCTCAATTACAAATTCGATTAAATCTCTAATATCTCGACTAGATGCGCCACCAACATTAATAATAAAGTTACAATGTTTTTCGCTAACCATCGCGCCCCCTATTCTTTTACCTCTTAAGCCTGCTTTGTCGATTAACATATAAGCATGCGTCCCTTCTGGGTTTCTAAAGGTACTTCCTGCACTTGGATAATCTAGAGGTTGAGTTAACAATCTTCGATTTCTGCGTTTTTCTAATAACTCTTTAATCTCTTTACCATTACCTCTTTCTAGTTTCAATAAAGCTTTGATAATTAACAAGGGGCGTTCTTTTTGAAAGATACTAGAACGATAACCAAATTGTAAATCTTTCGCATTACTAACGGTTAAATTACCATCTTGATCGAGATAGTGAACCTCGATTAAACAGTCCTTCATTTCCCGATTATAAGCACCTGCATTCATAAAACAGGCTCCACCAATAGTGCCTGGAATACCACCAAGAAATTCTAGTCCTGTAAGTTCATACTTAATCATCTCATAAGCTAGTCTAACAAGTGAGTAACCGGCATCAACGTTAACATATTCATCAATTACTTGCATATTATTTAAAGCTAAATGGGGTTTAATAATCACCCCTTCATAATCATTATCAGATGGTAGGATATTCGAACCATTACCTAATACTTTAAAAGGGATCTTATTCGTTTTGAGGAAAGTGATTAAATCGATAAGTTTTTGCTTGGTTTCTGGAAAAACGAGGATCTTCGCCCTTCCACCAACTCGAAAGGTGGTATGTTTTGCGAGGGGTTCATCATAATAGACCTTAAAAAATTGTTGGGATCTAAGGTAATCTTTAACTAAATCCATTTATCTCACCTAATCAACCATCAATAATCATTAAGAAACGGTCACAACTATCCCTAATACCTTGTTTAAATATTTGATTGCGCAATAATCTTAGTTCATAAGGATTTTCCAATAAACTTCTAATAGTTTCATATAGGATGGTTTCATTTAATGCTTTTTCTCTTATCATCACAGCACTCTTGCTTTCAACAAATGCTTGAACGTTTTTCTCTTGATGATTATTCGTCACATAAGGACTGGGGATGAGGATGGCAGCTAATCCTAAAGCCGCAATTTCAGATAGCGTCGTCGCACCAGCTCGACATATCACTAAATCAGCATGTTGGTAATAATTAGGCATATTATCGATATAAGGTTTTAAGTGAATATTACTTAGTTTCATGCTAGATACCTTATGCTTAATATCATCAAAGTGTTCATTACCAGTCACAAATACTATTTCCCAATCTTTATGTTTATTAAGCAAGGGTAAAAGTTTGACAATCGTTTCATTTACATATTTTGCCCCTAATGACCCCATAAAGATGAGCAGGCACTTTTTACTATCACTTAAACCTAACTCTCTTTTGTTTACTCTTTTTGTTTCATAGACAAGTTGCGCTCTAGGGTTTCCTGTTAATACGACCTTATGACTTGGAAAGTATTTTGCACTACTAGGAAAACTTATCGCTACTTTACTTACGTATTTAGCTAAGAATCTATTGGTTAATCCAGGTATGGCATTTTGTTCGTGGATTATCGTCTTATAACGCTTTTTACTTCCAGCATATATCACAGGACAAGAAACATAGCCACCCGTCCCTATAATCCAATCAGGTTTAAACTCCTTGATTATTCTTTTACATTTTTGATATGATTTAAAAAAACTAAACATCGTTTTAATATTTTTAAAAGGATTTTTTCGATATAAAGGTAAGACATTTATCCCAATAAAAGTAATACTTTCCTCTTTACATATCTTTTCTTCTTGAGAGTTCACTTTACCAATATAAAGAATTTCCGTGTCTGGTTGTTTTTCTTTTATCTTTTTAATTAAAGCAAGGGAATGATAAATATGTCCACCAGTGCCACCACCAGTAAAAATGATTTTCATCTAACTCACCTACTTTTAATTAATAACGTTGTTGATGCTTACTGATATTTAGAATTATGCCTACACCCAATAATGTCACAGTTAAACTACTGCCACCATAACTTAAGAACGGTAAGGTAATTCCCGTAACTGGCAACAAGCCAATTACTACACCAATATTAATAAAAAATTGGATAAAAATACTTATAGTAATACCAAGCGAAAGAAATCGCCCAAAATTATCTTGTGCATTAAGACTAATCATTAGTGCGCTCAGGAAAAAGATAGTGTATAAAAAAAGTACAAACGCACCACCGATAAATCCTAACTCTTCTACCAAAATCGCAAAAATAAAGTCCGTTTGCGGTTCTGGTAAATAGAAGTGTTTTTGTATACTATTACCTAACCCAACCCCAAATAATCCTCCTGGACTTATGGCATATAACGACTGGATGATTTGAAAACCTGCACCTAAGGGATCACTCCACGGATCTAAGTAGGCAAAAATGCGTCGCAAGCGATAAGGAGCAGAAATGATTAAGGCAGTAATGCCTACACCACCAGCAATAAGTAAATAAATAAAATAAGTAAGATTTACTCCTGCGACAAACAACATCACTAAGGTTGTCGCAACGATAATCATCCCTGTCCCAAAATCAGGCTGTAACATGATGAGTCCAAAGATAACCACCACTACCCCCAACAACAATAAGATGTTAAGCGGTTTTTCCATATCACTATAATAATCTGATAAGTACTTACTAAGTAAGATAATGCAAGCAATTTTCATGAACTCCGACGGTTGAATACTAAAACTACCAATACCAATCCAACTTCGCGCTCCCCCACGCACAATCCCAATTCCAGGAATTAAGACAATAATTAATAAACCTAAAACAACAGAAAAAATCAATGTAGCATGTTTCTTATATAAATGATATGGTACATTACTTACTACAAACATACCGATAATTCCCATACTACCAAAGATTAATTGTCTAAGAAAATAATGATAGGGATTATTATACTTAAAACTAGCCCAAATATAACTAGCGCTATAGACCATCACTATACCAATTACCGTTAATAGAATTGTCGTGATGATTAATGCGTAAGTTAAATTTATGTAGCGCTTCATCAGTTGTCACCTCAATATAAATATATTGAGGTTGTCAACTAATTATTAATACTTACTCAGGTACTATTAGGATAAAAAGGACCTAAGTTCTACTGAACCTAGGTCCTTAGTAATTTTTTCGCGTATATTTTCAGTAAACTGACCTCCACCTCTATCACATCAACTGCTGCGAATATTATATAAATGTTTACTGAAAACCGCTACTTCAATTACCATTAATATTATTTATCCCCATAATATGCATATGCATTATTCTAAATGGTAATATTTGGTAAGTTATTAATCAAGTGTTTATAGATACATCCTCTTTCCTCATAATCGCTAAAAGCATCCCAACTAGCACTCGCAGGTGATAAAAGCACAATATCATGCGGTTTAGCTAATTGATAAGCTACTATAACTGCCTCTTCGAGATTATCACATTTGGTGTATGGGACATTATGGTTTTCAGTTTCTTTACAAATTCTTTCATTAGTAGCTCCAAATGCGATGATATGTTTGATGTTAGGGTGCTTTATGACTTCCACAAAATCTTGTCCGCGGTCATATCCACCTAATAATAAAATAATTGGTTTGTTAAATGCGGCTAAGGCATTTAAGGTTGATGTGGGATTAGTGGATTTGGAGTCATTATAAAAACTAATCTCATTAATCGTTCTTACATACTCTAATCGATGGGGCAAACCAGATATACTTGTTAATGCCTTTCTAATTGTTTCATTTGTGATGTTAAATATTTTCCCGACAATAATACAAGGCATAATATTATACAAGTTATGCTTACCTAATAATTTAATATCACTTACATTCATGATCACTTCATTATTAAAGATGATTTTACCATCATTTATATAAGTTGTTGCGTCAGGGTTACTAAGTGAAAAAGTAAAATGCTTTCCTTGTTTTCCCTTTAATCTCTCAGTTAACGACACATCATCGTAATTATAAATAATGATACTATCCGCATCGATATTCTTTACTAGATTTAACTTTGCATTTAGATAATGTTCAAAAGAGTGATGATAATCTAGATGGGCTAGATTAATGTTTAAAAAGATATTAATATCAGCTTTAAAGTCATAAAGATCAAGTAACTGAAAACTTGAGAGTTCTAACACATATACATCAACTTCGCTATTCTTCGTGGTGACAACTTCTAATAAAGGTTTCCCAATATTACCTGCACTAAGGGCTTTAATCTTTCCTTCACTTAATAATCTTTCTATTAAAGTCGTAGTAGTAGTTTTACCATTACTTCCTGTTACCCCAATAATCTTTTTGTCATTTTTTATAAAAGGATAAGATAACTCAATATCATTTATAATCGTAACATTCTTCTTCCTTGCTTCTTCAAGCAGGGGGATATCATAAGGTATTCCTGGGCTCTTGATTAAGTAATCGATTTTATCTAAACAAATAAAGGCTTCTTCGTAATCAATATAGACTGTATCGGGTATCTCTAATTTAAGATTCTTATCTGTAATATAAATCTTAATAGGATTTAAGGTTTTGAGAAAATTAATCACGGATATCCCCGTTTTTTTCAAACCAAGTACTAAAAACCGTTTATGACAAAAGTCCATATACCCTCCCATGATTAGCCAAACAAAACGATTAAGATACTAATGATACTAAAGAATAATCCAGCTAGGTAGAATATTAACACCACTGTCGATTCGCGATAACCTAATAACTCAAAATGATGGTGTAACGGAGCCATTTTAAAGAGACGTTTTCCTTTCGTTCTTTTGAAATAAGTAATTTGGAGAATAACACTTAAAGCTTCAATCACAAATACGCCACCAACTAAAATAAGCAATAATTCTTTTTTCGTAAGTATCGCAAGTACACTAAGACTAGCACCTAGGGTAAGACTACCAGCGTCGCCCATGAAAATCTTGGCAGGATGCACATTATATATTAAAAATCCTAAGAGTACTCCTAATAATGCACTACCAAATAGCACTAAATCATATTGTTCATTCCGATAAGCAATAAAAGTAAACGTTGCGACCGCAAAACTTGAAACTCCTCCCGCTAGTCCATCTAAACCATCCGTAAAATTTACCGCGTTCGTCGTTCCTACAAGAATCAAGAAACATAGAATTCCATAGAACCATTTAAA
>JAAZCR010000287.1 GCA_012513195.1 Bacilli bacterium
AATAAAAAAACTAACAGAACTTGCCTAGGTCCTGTTAGTTTTTTATTTATTTTTTATATTAAAGACGCAAAGAAATTAACTAGAAAAGGAACTAATAAACTAATTATCCCCCCATGGATAAAAGAAATTAATGCATAATACTCATTGGTACTACGCGCAATAATTGGTAAAGTAACATCCATGGTTGTCGCTCCTCCAATACTAATCGCACAATAGGGAGATACTTTCTTAGCGATAAATGGAACAAGCAAAAATGTTAACATCTCTCGCATGACATTCGCAATAAAAGCGATTGTAGCTCCTTCTGCCCCCGTTACAGGTAAGAGGATAACGGAGGAGATGCTATACCAACCTAGACCAGAAGCAATTGCTAAACTTAAAGCATGGGATTGTTTTAGAATGATACCTGTGATAACTCCCCCAATAAGACTACCAATAATAGTTCCAAGGGGTAGAATAAGAACTTTTAACCCCGTCTTCTTTAAGTCCTTAAATAAATGCTTGTTTCTCCCAATACTAATTCCTACAAAGAATAAGGTAATACTTAAACTTATAGTGATTAGATTTTCAATAATTGATTTAGCGGTATCAGGGATAAAGAAATAACTTACAATAGCCCCTAAAATAACGGTAATAATGATATATATTGTCATTTTCATTTTTTATCCCCCCGCTTTTTGATACTTGTAAGTAGATAAACTACTAAAATGCTAAACAATACACACATCACGGCATAAATAATACCTGTTACTCCAATTAAACCAAAATCTCTAATAATCTCTTTATTTAACCCTAAACTTAACCCCATCACGAATAATAAAAGAATAATTGAAATGATAATAAACTTATCATTATGTTTAACGATTTTCTCTGGTAAGATATTAGTGACACCAATTAAAATCCCCAAACATAAACTAATATAGATATACCACATACTAATAACTCCATCCCATCATTTTTCAAATTAAGAGAGTATCTTACGATACCCTCTTAAATTTTTTATTTTAGAGTTCTTGAAGTTCAGTTAAACGTTTCTTAACAAGTTCATATTTAGTTTGATAATCTTGTAATTTTGCCTTTTCTAATTCAACTTTTTCTTTTGGTGCTTTACTTACGAAGTTAGGATTATTAAGCATGTTTTCACAACGTTTAACTTCGTTTTCTAATTTTTGTAGTTCATTGAGAAGCCGTTGTTTTTCAGCTTCAATATCAATTAAATCCTTAAGTGGAATTAAAACTTCCCCATTCGTAACGACAGCGGTCATTACTTTATCTTTTACTTCATAATTGCTTGTAATAGTTAGAGTGGGCGCATTACAGAACTTAATGAGATAGTTTTGGTTTTTCTTTAACTCTTCAGCGAAAGCTTCATCAAGAGTTTTAATAATTAAGTCAATTGGCTTAGATAATGGTGCATTAACTTCAGAGCGAATATTACGAACAGAACGGATGATTTCTTGGAGCGAAGCCATAATCTTCACATCAAAATTATAGGCTTCATTAACTGTCGGCCAACTACTAATTACGATGGATTCGTCATGCGTTGGAAGAGCTTGATAAATCTCTTCTGTAACGAAAGGCATGAATGGATGTAAGAGCTTAATGATTGCTTCTAAGACATGGACTAAAACCGCTTTTGTTGTTTTCTTAGCTTTTTCATCATCACCATATAGCGCTACCTTAGCCATTTCAATATACCAGTCGCAATAATCATCCCATACGAAATTATATAAGTAGCGGCTTGCTTCACCAAACTCAAACTTTTCATAGTTCATATCAACCATCTTAATGGTTTCATTGAGTCTAGTGAGAATCCATTTATCAACGACATTTAAATCTTCAACTTTAAACTCTAAATCCTTATCATTTTCATCAAGATTCATGAGGACAAATCTACTCGCGTTCCAAATCTTATTGATGTAGTTCCAGCTTGCTTCAACTTTTTCTTCAATATAGCGTAAATCTAGACCTGGAGCACTATTTGTGGTTAAGAAATAACGTAGTGCATCACAGCCGTACTTTTCAATTACATCCATGGGATCAACACCATTACCCAAGGATTTACTCATTTTTCTACCTTGTGCATCACGAATTAAACCATGGATTAAAACCGTATTGAATGGACGGGAATCCGTACATTCAAGGGATTGGAAGATCATGCGCGCAACCCAGAAGAAAATAATATCATAAGCTGTTATAAGCACATCATTAGGGAAATAAGTTTGATAATCAGGGTTATCGGTATGTGGCCAACCTAAGGTTGAGAATGGCCATAAAGCACTTGAAAACCAAGTATCAAGTACATCTTCATCTTGAACATAGTTTTCGATATCTGCTGGTGGTGTTGCGCTAACTAAAACTTCACCAGTTTCTTTATGATAATACGCAGGAATACGATGACCCCACCATAATTGACGGGAAATACACCAGTCATAGGCATTTTCCATCCATTGAATTAAGGTTTTTTCAAAGCGTTCTGGGAAGAAATGAACTTTAGTCTTTTCATTCTTTTGGTTTTCAATTACGCGTTTTGCGAGTGGTTCCATGCGAACGAACCATTGTTTCGATAAATATGGTTCAACCATAACCCCTGTACGTTCGCTATGACCAACTGAATGAATATGCTTTTCAATCTTAACGACAAGTCCTTCTTGTTCCAAATCTTTAACTAATTGTTTACGGCAGGTAAAGCGATCCAGCCCTTCGTATTTACCCGCTAAGGCATTCATTGTGCCATCGGGATTCATACATAATGGTTTGGGTAAATCATGCCGTAAACTCACTTCAAAGT
>JAAZCR010000288.1 GCA_012513195.1 Bacilli bacterium
CTTTTTAAACAATTAATCATCCATATTGTTTTTTTGGGTAAGTAAACGATACAATTTCATTAAAGTACGTTTTTCGATGCGCGATACATAACTACGCGAGATTTTTAAAGATTTTGCGATTTGTCTTTGAGTTTCAGGTTTGCGGTTGTTTAATCCGAATCTTCTGGTGATGATTTCATACTCGCGTGGTGATAATTCAGGAAGTAGACTACGTACCTTATCTATAGCATCGTTAAATACTACATGATCTTCGATTGAATGATCCTCATCCTGTAAAACATCGATAAGGGTGATTTTATTTCCCTCTTTATCATAACCAATTGGGTCATTTAAAGAAACTTCTGCGCGGATCTTTTTGTTCATTCGTAGTTGCATTAATATTTCATTTTCGATACATTTAGCTGCATAAGTGGCCAGTTTTGTACCTTTATCATCGTTATATGTATCAATAGCTTTGATTAGTCCAATGGTCCCAATTGACAATAGATCATCCTTATCATCGTAGGTATTTTCATATTTTTTGACGATATGCGCAACTAATCTTAGATTATGTTCAATGAGTTTATTGCGAGCCTCAATATCATTTTGTTCTTTACGGATTAGAAGTTCTCGTTCTTCCTCAGGAGAGAGAACATCTTTAAAGGTTTTTGACTTAATACTTCCTAAGAAGGGTAGGATTCTTAATAGATAAGCTAATAATTCAATCAACATATACCCCCTTCAAAAAAAGTTTAAGGTGATAAAATGAGTATCTTTATTCCTAATGAATACCACAAATCGATCCATGATATCGACTTAGTAAAATTATATGAAAGTGGGAAGCGATTAATTCTTACAGATTTAGACAATACCTTGGTTTCATATGTGGAGCCATTGCCTACAGAGGATATCAGGTTGTTTAAGCAAAAATGTGATGAAATAGGTTTAACATTAGTAATTATATCGAATAATAATGAAAAACGGGTTAAACACTTTGCGGATGAATTAGGTGTTACTTATCTTGCGAAAGCGCTAAAACCATTTCGTAGAGCTTACCGTATGTTAACGATGGATTATCGACCTGATGAAGTCGTTATCATCGGTGATCAAATTCTTACGGATATCGTGGGGGGCAATCGTATGGGTTTTTATACCATTCTTGTTGATGCAATAGATTATAATACGGAATCTTGGAAAACAAAATTTAATCGCTTCTTCGAGCGAATAATTATCAAAAAATTCAAAATTAAAGGAGACAAGCATGGAAGAACTTAAATGTATCGGTTGTGGTAGCATTCTGCAAACAGAAAATTCTAATCAGGTAGGTTATATACCACCTCATAAGTTAACGGAAGATGCGGATGAAATCCTTTGTCAGCGTTGTTTTCGCATAAAACATTATCGGGATTTACCAGATATCGAGTTAAATCATGAGGATTTTGTCAAGATTCTAAATGATATTGCGAAAACAGATGCTTTAGTTATAAATGTGGTTGACCTTTTTGATTTAACAGGTAGTTTAATACATGGTATTCATCGTTATATCGGTAATAATGATTTAATTCTTGTAGGTAATAAACGAGATATTTTACCAAAAGCGATTAACAACGATAAAATTAAGAATTGGATAAGAAAAATTATCAGTGATTATGGTTATCAAGTAAAGGATATTATACTAATTAGTAGTAAACGTGGTGACGGAATTGATGAGTTATTTACTACGATTGAGAAGTATCGGAAAGACCGCAATGTTTATGTGATTGGTTGTACAAATGTAGGCAAATCTACACTCATCAATGCGATTATAAAACGATTCACACCCATCACTAAAGATGTTATTACCGCAAGTATCTATCCAGGTACTACCTTGGGATTAATCGAAATTCCTCTTGATGATAATCATTTTATTATTGATACTCCAGGAATTATTAATCATCATCAATATGCTTTTTATCTCGATAAAAACCATTTAAAACATATTTTACCTGACCGCGAAATTAATCCGAAAGTTTATCAATTGAATCCACGCCAAACCCTCTTTATCGATGGTTTAGCAAGAATAGACTTTGTCAGTGGTAAACGTACCAGTTTTGTATGCCACTTCAGCAATGCGGTGAAAATCCATCGGACTAAGTTAGAAAATGCGGATAATCTGTTCGCTAAACACCTTGGTGAGCTACTTTCACCGCCCACAAAGGAAGAATATGAAAAACTCGGTAAATATGTTAAATACGAGTTTAAAACACCAAAAGAACGTTCTGATATCGTTATTTCAGGCTTAGGATTTATCTCATTAAAAGATGAAAACCTCAAAGTTGTTGTTCATGCTCCCAAACATGTTGGGGTTTATATTAGACCATCCTTATATTAGGAGTTTAATATGAAGCGCTTTGGTTTGATTGGGAAACATATTTCTTATTCTTTATCCCCATTAATCCATAATGCGCATTTTGAATCTTTAGGGATTAATGCGCATTATGATCTCATTGATATCGATGATTTAGCGCATTTTGAATTATTAAAAGGGTATTCAGGATTCAATATTACGGTACCATATAAAGAAGCGTTTTTGCCACTATTAGATGAAATGAGCGAAGATGTAAAAACAATCGGTGCAGTTAATTGTGTAGTAGTTGTAAATGACAAATTTCGAGGTTATAATACAGATAGTTATGGTATATATCAAACCTTAAAAAAGTACCAACTAGATTTAAATAAGAAAAAAGTTTTAATCATTGGTTGTGGTGGAGCAGGAAAAGCAGTTTATTATACCTTACAGAAATATACTGAGCATGAGGTTTATATCACTAATCGGACTACTTCTAAAGCCTTACAGTTAACAAAACAAGTAATTCCCTTCACTGATTTAGCAAATTATAGTGGTGAGTTCGACTTAATCATTAATTGCGTAACTCCAGATGTCGCAATAGAGTTACCAAAAATTAAACCACAGGCTACAATTATCGATATCAACTATCAAAAACATAGTATTTTTATTCCCCCGCATATGAAAAAGCATACTTATTTCATAGATGGTACAGATATGTTAATCTATCAAGCTGCTAAGATTTTTGAATTATGGTTCAATATAGCACCAAATGTAGATGTAATGTACAAGGAATTAGAAAGGAGTAGTAAGAATGCTCACTGGTAAACAAAAATCCTATTTGCGTTCTCTCGGGCAAAATCTCAAGCCCATTATGCAAGTTGGCAAGAACGGTTTAACACCTAACTTCATCGAAAATTTTAATCAAGCACTCGAAGATCATGAGATAGTTAAAATATCAGTGCTTAAGAGTTGTCTCGATGAAAAAGGGGAAATTGGCAAAGCACTTTGCGAAGAAACAGGGTGCGAACTTGTTCAAGTTATTGGTAATCAAATTCTCTTTTATCGCGAATCGATGAAAGAGAATAAAAATGATAAGATATTATTACCGTAATATGGAAATCGACAAGGCTTTAAGTATTATTGAAGAAAAAGACCCTGTTCGTTTTCCCCATATTCTCGGGACCTTTAAGCAAGCACGTTTGCTCGCAAAATACTATAGCTTAGATGATAAGAAATGCAGTGTCGCGGCGATTTTGCATGATTATGCCAAAGGTGAAAATAAGAGTCGATTAAAAGAAATCATCACAAAATATGGTGATGTAAATATTATAAAATATGATGAAGAAATTTGGCATGGTGAAGCAGGCAGTATCTTATTGAAGTTAGAATTAGGTATCACTGATAAAGATATTCTTGATGCCGTTCGATACCATGTTACAGGGCATCCGGATATGAACGACTATGCGAAAGTCGTTTATATTGCGGATTATACCGAAGAAACCCGTAAACATCCAGGGGTTGACTTTTGTCGCTATGCATGTTACATTTCTCTCGATGTTGGTGTATTAAGTTGTAGTGAAGGCATCTACAATTATTTAAACACATTACCGAAAAAGAAAATTCATCCATATACACAACTAACATACGAACATTTTTTGGCGAAAGTGGGTAGAGAAAGATATGAATCTATTAAAAGCCATTACCAAGGCATGTGATGATCTCAAAGCACAGGATATCCAAATTCTGGATATGACAGGTATTTCGCCCCTAATTGATTATATGGTTGTCTGTTCAGGTAGAACGGATCGGCAAGCTAATGCGATTGTCAATAAGGTCAGAGAAGAAGTTTATAAAAATGGTTATAATGTTAAACACATTGAAGGTGCTAATCGCAATTTATGGGTATTAATCGATTGCTTTGATGTCATCTGTCATGTTTTTCAACCTGATGAACGTATTAAGTATAGCCTTGAACGGATTTGGGGCGAAGTTCCACGGATTGATGTCCAAAAAGTATTAGAATCCGAATAATTATGGCATACGAACTATTATATAAGGTTTATGACTCCTTGATGAGTCATGTACCTTATGACCGTTTTATTAATGTTGTTAAGGAATATGCGGATAAAAACGCAGTGCTTTTAGATCTTGCATGCGGTACAGGTAAAGTTCTTGTACCATTAGTTGAAGAAGGTTACCTTATTGATGGACTTGACTTAAGCGAAGAAATGTTGATGGTAACAAGAGATAAACTACAAACCAAACATCTAAGCAGTTCTTTGCATTTAGGGAGAATGGAAGAACTAAAGGTAAATAGTTACTATCAATTAGTTTATTGTTTCTTAGATTCGATAAATTATCTAACTAACATTATTGATATAGATAATACTTTTCAAGGTGTATTTGACGCTTTAGTTCAAGATGGGTATTTTCTTTTTGATGTACCTGATCAAAATTATATTAAAAAGATGTTTTCTAATTATTGTTTTGTAGATGAGATGGAAGATAGTTTGTACATCTGGCAAACCAACACTCAAAAACATAATCAAATACTTACGGTTTATCATCAATTAACTTTCTTTTTACCTAAAACTAATCATCTATATGAAAAGAAACAAGAGTTCCATACACAAGTGATCTTTCCTTTAAATATATATATAGAATTGCTTCAGCAAAATGGTTTTGAAATCGTTAATATAATTGACGATTTCCTCTTAGATGGTAGTAAACGGAAATTAATCGTTAGTAAAAAATGTCGCTCATAAAGCGGCATTTTTTGCTTAAAATACTAATGAGCGCTCAAACTATCATCTATAGGAGGCATTATGGCAAGATACAAGTTAAAGCGAAGTAACCAACACTTCAAGAATTCTGCTTTAGCGCGCGGGGAAAATATCGTGAATGCCTTCTCAAATCCCGCATCTCCTAATTACACAGAGACCAACAATTTTAGTGGAAACAAAGACTACAAGGAAGAATATGCATTAGGTAGTACAGACAATACTACCTTAAAGAACAAGAAGAACGATAAGAAAACAGAAAATGTGGAATTCGCAAAAGAGGTGCCTAATTGCGAAGAGACTAAAAAGAAATAATTTAAACTAAAGAAAATCCCCTCTGTAGAAAGTATATATCTATGGAGGGGATTTTTATGTTTGATGAAGAAGTTAAACCAAAACAGTTCGTATTTATTATTTTAGGTTTATTAAATATCGTTTTTATTGGTTTTATCTGCTTCTTAATACTTGAGAGGAATCAACCAAACAATAATGAGAATATTAATACAAAGATTGTCGTAGAAATAGGTGGCGAGGTCAATAATCCTGGTGTTTATGAGATTGAAAATGATAAGAGATTAGTTGATTTAGTACAACTAGCTGGAGGATTTACAGATGAAGCGAATTCATCACTAGTTAATTTAGCTATGAGTTTACAAGATGGACGCAAGTATTACATACCATCGATTCACGATGTAAGTAATGGTAAGATTAATGGTAAAATCAACATTAACACAGCTAGCCTAGAAGAGTTAATGGAACTAAAAGGAATAGGAAAAGTCAAAGCTCAAGCGATTATCGATTATCGCAATCTATATGGACCATTTCTAAGTACTGAAGAAATTATGAAAGTACGTGGTATTGGTGAGAAGAC
>JAAZCR010000035.1 GCA_012513195.1 Bacilli bacterium
ATTAATATAATTAGTAATGTTTTCTGATATATATCGATAAAATAACATTCCTAAAACATATTGCTTAAAATCCCAACCATCCACACTACCCCTTAAATCATTCGCAATATTCCAAATAGTACGATATAATTCAGCCCGTTCTTGCTCTCTAATATTATCAGACACTAATAACCACCCTTTCTTTTTTACTTATTTGCGACTAATAGTTTACAATTTAATTCGTTATAAATAATTATAGCAACATTATCACTAGGAGACAATCCAACTATCGACAAAAATCTATTCAGTTTGATTAGATATTATTATATCATAAATCAAAAACCCCTTTCGGGGTCTTATCTTGTTATTCTATCCTTGATAAATCTTAATCGAATCATTATAGATATCCACAATATCTTTAATCATGTCAGTATGAGGGAAATCATGATGATATATGATATTGATTTCTCTAAGCATACTGACATTTTCTATTTGAATAATTTTAAATTTCTTACTACTTACATCTTCTAAGCAAGCACTCTTAGCTAGTATAGAAACTCCGACATTTTTTGAAACTAAATCCTTGATTGTTGAGATATTATCGGCTTCAAATACTACATTGTAATCTTCGATGGAGAGATTGTTAGTTTGAAGATGAGCTTCAAATAGGGCTCGTGTTCCTGAACCAGGTAAACGCAAGATGAACTTTTCCTTTCTTAAATCTAGTAAGTTAACAATTGATTTTTTACTTAATGGGTTATCATTCGCAACTGCTAAAACTAAATAATCAGTATCTAACAATAAAGAAACAAAGTCTTGATCGCGCATTTTACCATCAACAATCGCAAAATCAATCTCATATGTCTTCAATTTATTATAAAGATTTTTAATACTATCTGAAATAATTCTTATATGGACATTATCTTTAGAGTTTAAATATTTTGAAAAAACATATGACATAATAAAGTTATTTTCAACTGTCGGTGTTACTCCAACAACAACTCTTTTAACTTGTTTTTTCGCATCTTCAATCGCAACTTGTAAATTTTTATACAAAGTCGTCATTCTCCGCGCATATTTTATGATAATTTCCCCTTCTGGAGTTAATTTTAAGTCATTTTGCGTACGATTAAAGATTTTTATTCCCAACTCATCCTCAATACTCTTAATGTGTTGACTTACTGCAGGTTGCGTAAGATTTAACAATTGCGCTGCTTTAGTAAAGCTCTTTGTCTCATACACCTTTAATAAAGTATATAGTTTTGGTTCAATCATTTCTATTTCACCCTCATTATAAGAAAAATTTATAGAAGTATAAAAAAATAGCGATTAGCATTTATTTTATTTATGATATATAATAATAGCATCATTAAGAGGGTGTGTCAAATTATAAACATATCTGGTGATGAAAATGCTTACTTTTTTCTATAACATTTTTATTTATAGTGTCATGAAATATTCACACCAAGCAGATAAGTACTATGAACAGATTTTTGCTGATGAGAACATAGTTTATGATAAAAAGTCTCGCTTTGCGAACATCATTAACTATGCCAGAAGCAAATATGGGGTAATCGGTGTAATACTAGCCAATTTACTTCTTTCGCTAATTAGTATCACCGTTATTACTATATTACAGTTAACTTTACACAACTTAATCAGTTCATTTTGCTCATTCCTGATTTGTTTTTATACATTTGACACATATAAAATTCAACATACTGATAACTTTATTAAGTTTATATATCTAATATTTGCTTTCCTTGGTTCCTTTAATTGGATCATTGTATTTATATTTATGTTGTTTTATGAAAATCTCTTATTATTCTTTTAAACATCGGTTTTTAATAGTAAGGAGGTAATAGACGATGTTTAATAACACAAACGAAATCACTACTATTCTCTGTTCACTCGCAATTATGTTGTTCGCGGGTTTCCTATTAACCCGTTTATCTAAATTATTAAAACTACCTTATGTCAGTGGTTATATCATTAGCGGTATTCTTATTGGCCCTTATGTACTAAAACTCGTTCCAACAAATATCATCACAAACATGGGTTTTGTCAGTGACATTGCCTTAGCGTTTATCGCTTTTAATATTGGTAAATTCTTTAAATTAGAAATAATTAAGAAAACAGGCATAAAGGTTATTATCATCACCTTATTCGAATCATTACTCGCCGGAATTATTGTAACATTAGCGATGCACTGGTTGTTCAAACTGTCATGGGACTTTTCATTAGTCTTAGGCGCAATCGCCACCGCAACTGCTCCTGCAAGCACCACTATGACGATTAGACAATACAAGGCACGCGGTCATTTCGTCGATATCTTACTTCAAATCGTCGCTCTAGACGATGTTGTATGTCTCTTAGTATTTAGTGTTGTTACCGCAATATGTACTGGTAATGTTGGTGGAACAACAACTGCTTTAGATATAATCCTTCCAATTGTATATAATATAGCGGTAATATTATTAGGAGCTCTATGTGGTTGGATTTTAAGCAAACTATTAACAACACCAAAACGTAGTCAGGATAACCGTTTAATACTCGCTGTCGCGATGTTACTAGCCCTTTCTGGTATCTGTGGTATGTTAAATATTTCTCCACTACTATCATGTATGGTATGTGGTGCTACATATATTAATCTAACTAGAGACTCTAATCTATATAAACAATTGGATAATTTTACTCCCCCAATTCTCTCACTATTCTTTATCTTATCAGGTATGAAGTTGGATGTATCCATCCTCAAGTCAGTTGGAATCATCGGTGTTGTTTACTTCATTATTAGAATTGTCGGTAAATACTTAGGTAGCTTCCTTGGTGCTCTCGTAACTAAAGAAGATAAGAAAACCCAAGCTTATTTAGGACTAGCGATGATTCCGCAAGCAGGAGTCGCAATCGGTCTTGCTTATCTAGGTCAACGCTTATTACCAGCTGATTTAGGCAACTTACTCTTAACGATTATTCTTTCTTCTTCTGTTCTCTATGAATTAGTTGGTCCCATCTCAGCTAAATTAGCGTTAGTATACTCAGGTGCGATTCCTAAACAAGAACAATCAAAAGATGAAGAAGACAAGACCTTAATTAACAATTTAGAACTTAAACTAAGTCATAAATAATTAAAAAGCGGTTAACAGGAAGTATCATCTAAAACAAAAAGAGGACCCTGTAAAACAGAGACAAAAAGTCATCCTTTTGACTCTGTTTCATAGGGTCCATTTTCTTTAATTAAGTTTTTTAGTATATTATTTTATCATATCCATTATATAGCAAATTATCTTCACACTCTTTCTTTTCAACTACCATAAACAAACCCAATACTTTTATAAGAACTATAAAATGCCCTATTTTCGATAAACAGAAATTAATTTACATCAAACTTATTATATAATTATTATAATGGAATTAAACCTTTCTCCTTTTACAGTATGATAGTTTCGGTTTGATATAATTAACAATGTAACTTCACTTCATTACTTAATCAAATCTTATAATAATCAGATAATCCATTATATTATAATGAAAAAGATACTTATTTCTAAAGGACTAGTTAGATTAAGTATCTTTTTATATTCGGAGATATTTATATCCTATTAAGATAACCACCATTCAAGGCTACTTTC
>JAAZCR010000289.1 GCA_012513195.1 Bacilli bacterium
ACCATATACTGATGATGTTATTATTGAGGCCTGTAAAACAGTAATTGATTTTGTAAAATCAAAATATCAAGGGCAAATTGAAGCTATAGAGTTAAGGTGATATAAGTTGATTAAAATAGGGGATTATGTTTTTGATAAGAACAAGCAAGAGATTGTGCAAATCTTAGATATAAATGAATTATGGGGATACATAACTTATAAAGTGTTCAATCCTGCAACAGGTGAAGTATATAAAGTTAATGAAAAAGAAATAACCAAAGAAATGCCGGAATCAAAACATGATGAAAATTATTTAAGATATGTCGCAATACTTTCTAGAATTAAAAACGAAAAGAATGAAGGTATACTTGCCCCTTTATCAAGTAACATAATTCCTTTACCACATCAGCTTTACGTCCTCAATCGTGCCTTATCTAACAATAATATTCGCTATATATTAGCAGATGAAGTAGGGTTAGGTAAAACAATTGAAGCTGGGTTAATCATTAAAGAATTAAAGACCAGAGGACTTATCAAACGAATTTTAATCGTTTGTCCTACTGGTCTTATTACTCAATGGACAATTGAAATGCAAGAAAAATTTAATGAGAAATTCCATGTTATTTTACCAGAAGATTATGATACAATTCGAAAACTAACTGGCAAGGATGATGTCTATAGCCAGTTTGACCAAGTTATTTCCCCAATGGATTCAATTAAACCATTAGAAAAACGATCTGGCTGGACAGAAGAGATGATTAAAGAATATAATGATGAACGCATTTACTCAATTATTAATAGTGGTTGGGATTTAGTAGTTATAGATGAAGCCCATCGTGTTGCTGGTAGTTCTAGTGAAGTCGCAAGATACAAATTAGGAAAACTTCTTGCCTCTAGTTGTCCATATTTATTACTGTTAACCGCAACACCGCATAATGGTAAGACTGAGCCTTTTTATCGATTAATTAAATTAGTCGATGAAAAGGCCTTTCCTAATGTTAATGCGGTTGTAAAAGAACAAGTTGCACCTTATATTATTCGTACGGAAAAACGCGAAGCGATTGATTATAACGGAAACAAACTATTCAAAAATCGTATTACTAAGACCATCGAATTATATTGGGATGAAAGACATTCCTTACAAAGAAAACTTTATAAGATGGTATCACATTACGTAGCACGTAATTACAATAAAGCTCTTAGAAATCGTAATAAAAATATGTGGTTAATCTTCTTATTGATTATGATGCAACGTCTTGTTACTAGTAGTACTCAAGCAATTAGAGAAAGCATGGAACGGCGTTTAAAAGTATTAGAAAATCAAGATTTCCAATTTCAAACTATGCTCGAGAACATTATGACTGAAATGGATCTAGAGGAGAACTTAGAACAAGCTATTACGACTATCTCATTAGATATACAAGAAGAAATAAATCAAATAAATGAAATTATAGCAATCGCTAAACAAGCAGAGTACCAATATTTAGATATAAAAGTTGAACCACTATTAGAGATCCTTGACAACTTGTTTTTAGAAGATCAAAATCTTAAAGTAATTATATTTACTGAGTTTGTCGCAACGCAAGAATATTTAGTACGCATATTAAATCAATTTGGATATTCGACTTCTATTTTAAATGGAAGTATGAGTATTGATGAACGTAATGCAGCACTAAAAGAGTTTAAAGAAAACACTAATATATTAATCTCTACTGATGCTGGTGGAGAGGGTATTAACTTACAATTCTCTAATGTTGTTATTAATTATGATTTACCTTGGAATCCAATGAAAATTGAACAACGTATCGGTAGGGTCGATCGTATTGGGCAGGAAAGAGATGTTTTAGTATATAATTTTGTCCTTGCTGATACGGTAGAAAAACGTGTAAGAGATGTGCTCGAAAGGAAACTATATGTTATTTTACAAGAAATAGGTATAGATAAATATTCTGATATCTTAGATAGTGAAACTGCTGAACTTAATTTTACTGAAGCATATCTTAAATCTATTTATAATCCCAACGACATTGAAACTAATTTACAACCAATAGAAGAAGATTTAAAGAAGCAAATTAAACAAGCATTGAATATTAAAGAATTAATTAAAGACGAAAAAGATCTGACTTCTGTTATTGGAAAAACGCACACTTTCAATTTTGAACTAGCACTAAAACACATGATTTCATATTATGAAAAATATAAAGGCAATATAGAATTATCTATCGATCAATATGATATAAATAACCCAATCATAGTTGAACACTTACATAGGGATATTGTACAAGATTTATATAATAATATTCTAGATGTTTCTATTGAGAATTTTACATATGAAAAAGGTTATTTCATGTTATGGCAAGTAGAAGTAACATCCAATGATCGAGACAAAAAATAATTCCTATTTTTATCAATAATGACTTTATACTAAGGCCAATTGCAGGTAAGAAAATTTGGGATGCCTTAATTGATAATAACAAAATCATTAATGTTAACAAAGGGTCCAAAATAGATAAGAGTATATTTGATAAATTAAAAGAATTATCAATGGAATTTGCTTATGAGACATTTATAAAACTTAAGGATGAACACGAAAAACGTAATGAGGAAACATATCGTAAATATATGTATGCTTTAAATCTTAGGCTTGAAGCAGCTCAAAATATCCGTTAGAAGTAAATTGAGCAACTTGATCGCTATTGATAATTTCCGGGC
>JAAZCR010000290.1 GCA_012513195.1 Bacilli bacterium
GAATTATAAATCCCTATCTGACCGCTCCAAAAGCGGCTTTTTTATTTTTTTATTTACTTTATTGTTAGTTATGATGGGGTCATTATTAAAGTGATAAACAGTTTTAATTGTGTCTGATAATTCACCATTATATGGATAAAGGGCATACTTGAAACGATGACTAGCAATATCACTAGTGGGGTCAGGATATTTAGGTGAACGTAATAGATTTAAACTTATTATCCTTCTGTAACTCTATGTCCATACTTACAATCATTTAAAAAAGCTAGGTGATAATTATCATTCTCGAGTTCAATCCATTTATGGGCACATATTTCAAATTGAGCTTTTTCAATAGAGGTTTCGTTTTTCGTGCTACGGTTAATGTGACCAAATTGAATCTCACATTTAACTTGCTCATTATAAACAGTGGTTCGAAAATCGGTCCGCAGCATTCTAAATCGTTCATTAAAGTCCACCATCGTATCGAACATGATGCACCGAGAACCTATTGTTAAGATGACATCTTGTGTTAACATAGTTTTATGATGTTTGTAAGTTTGCCGACATATTATCCAAGGCCCATCGATAAATACTTCGCGTTTAATTAGTTTCATTAAGACTTTTCGCTTTTTATGATAATTGATGTCGATATCCCATGTATTAAAGAACTTCCATTTATCTTTGTAAACAACTAGTTTATTTAAATACTCCTTACATAATTCTTTTTTGTTTTCTTTGTCGTATAAAGAGATAATATACCCTTTAGGTGAAAACTTAACAATTAAAATATCATTTTCGATATAATCTTTACCGTATTTTATTGTTGAATCTTGTTTAACTAGTTCAAGTTTACTTGATGAATAAGGTTTTACTTCATATTGATACCAAGTATTATTAACCTTTACATAATTTTTACGTACATAAGATGTAGTATTAATAATACTAAGTTCCTCACCATTAGACAATTTTCTTAAGAGTATTTTCCTTACTAGTTCCAAACGCTTAAACAATAATTCATATCTTGCGACACTTTCTTCATGGACACGTTTAATGCTTGACCCCGGTAAAATATCATGGAATTGATAAAGCAAGACTTCTTTCCAAATTCTATCTAATAATTGCTCAGGCTATTTATATCCCTTAATGTAACAAAGTGTCGCTAGAAACTCCACATCATGTAAAAGATACTCAATCTTGCGATTATAGGATTTATTCTTACTTTGCGTAGTATAGGTTCCTTGATGTTTTTCTAAATATAGTTCTCCTTTATATACAGGTAACTTATCTTCATACTTTTTAACACGGTCAAAGAAGTTTATCGCTTTATCTAGTTGTAGTTGTTTCATTTGACGATTTACCAGTTCTAAATGCACCTCACCAGGTCCACCACCACCATCACCTGTTCCATATACTAATAAAGCTTCTTTAAGAATGTGTTTTTTTTTTATAGTTATCGATAGCTTACTTTATAGATAATGGAGTAGCATCGCTATTGTAGTTTCCTTCGGGTGGCATATGAACTAATACTTTACTACCATCAATACCTTCCCAAATAAAGGTATGATGTGGAAATTGGTTATGTTCATTCCATGATAGTTTAATTGTCATGAAATAGTCCATACCCGCTTTTTAAAGAATCTGCGGTAGATTGGCATTATATCCAAAAGCATCAGATAACCAACATAAGCGCATGTCTTCGCCAAATTCTTCTTTGAAGAATCTTTTTCCATATATTGCTTGTCTTACCAGTGATTCTCCACTAGGTAAGTTAGTGTCAGGTTCTACCCAGAATCCCCCTTGAAATTCAACAACACCTTGTTTTACTAACTCTTGTAGGCGCTTATAGATGAGCGGGTGACTCTTCTTTAACCAAGCGCATTGTTGGGGCTGACTAGCACCATATATGTATCCGGGATATTTACTTAAATTTTTTATCTGATTCGCAAAGGTACGAACTGCTGTTCTTTTAGTTTCTCTTATCGGCCATAACCAAACTGGGTCTAGATGGGAGTGTCAAATAGCGGTTAAATAATACGTTTCATCAACCACGTAGTCTGTATTCTTTATTTTATTTAAAATGTTTGTCGCATTTACGATATCCTCTGGTTGATATTTCTATAAAGAATGATAAGTTTGTGATAAAACTTTTAGCGCTTCTTTTCTCTTACTCTTATCTTCTAAACTTAAGGCATAAAAACAAGCGGTTAAATAATCATAATAAAATGCCTTAACATCTTCTCTTATTTCCGCTAAATAAGCCTTTTTAAACTTAGCATTGAAAAACGGTGGGGCAATTTTCCCGTTAAATCCAGCATCAACCCAGATATCTACATCTTTTCCACCAGTATATGGAAATAAAGTCTTACCTCTTATGCTTTGAAGATAATCAACCCAACTTAATCGGCTCGATAAAGCATGAAGTGGATTATTGTCGTTATCAACCACTAACCCTTCCGCATCGATATCAATAATTGCCATAACCTTTTTATGCATATAATCATCTGGTAAAGTCCCCTAAAATTAAACCATGCACAAGTAAAAGCTTTACCCTAATGTTCACCTGGTTTTATTAACCAATATGTGCGATTTAAACGATCCACGAAGGGAATGGGTTCATCGTCTGTCGTAATATAGGCTTGTAAGTCACAGATTTTGGGATAAATATGTTTTCTAATATTGGCCAAACGTTTAAGTATAAATGGTTTAGAGAGTAATTTAATTCAGCATCCATACTTTATCTCCCCAAAAGATATCTTTAGTTCTATTATAAAAGAAATGTATATATAATTTAATTATAAGTGTTAATTCTCAAGCAAATGTGCAACTTAGAGTTGCTTGATATATGGCAAAAACCTGTTAAAATGAAAGTAAGCATATGGGAGTTGATGAACATGTTAAATCTGGTAGAAATTGGTAAATATATTGCCAATTTGCGTACTAAAGCTAATATGAGTCAACAAGAGTTGGCTGATGCCTTATATGTAACTCACCAAGCGGTATCAAAATGGGAGACAGGAAGATCATTACCTAGCATCGATGTTTTAGTGAATCTAACAAAACTCTTTAATATCACCATCGATGAGTTAATCAACTGTGGTTATAATGATAAAAATTATGACTTTGGTTATTTACTAAGGACCTATCCCCGGGAATATGTGATTAATCAGTATGTCCAGGGTAAAATTAATGTGAAATTTGAAGACATGTTTTATTTGTTAAGTTCAACAGAACGTGAAGTGATCTTAAGTCATATAATTAATCAACATTTAAAAATCCCAATAAAGACCATTTTACCTTACCTAAATCCAACAGAACGTCATCGCCTTATCCAAGCAATTAAATCAGGCATGATAAACATTGATATAGGAGAAATAGCCCATATGCTTACGAGAAATGAGTTAAATCAATTAACAGGAGGTAAACGATGGATATTAAAAAAATAATTCCCTTCCTAGATGATGAAAGTTTAAACTTATTAGTAGATAAAGCACTGGAAGGTAAAATTTCTGAATCAGAATTAGTATATGCCTTGCCATTTTTATCGCAAGAACATATAACTAAAGTTTATCAGGCTATTGTCGAAAAACGAATTACTTTTAAAATTGAAGTCTTATTACCATTTATGAGTGAAGCATTAGTTGAAGATCTCTATAGTAAAGTTATTAATAAAGAAACAGATATTATTGATGAAGCCGTAATTTTACCATTCTTAAAACCTGATAAAATAAAATCGATGTTTATCAATTATATAAATAAATTATAGAAATAATAAAACCAATAAACACATCATGTTTATTGGTTTTATTATTATACACTTATAAAGTCAAGCCATTCCTGATATATCCTTGACAAATCATCATCTAAGTAAGATAAAGCTTTATTCTTGATATCTTCAGGTACCCCGAAATAACACTCGGCAATAGCACCAGCTATACAAGCGATAGTATCACTATCGCCACCGATAGATATCGCATTTCTAATGGTGTCTTCAAAAGAAGTTCCTTCTAAAAAGGCGACAATAGCTTGGGGAACACTGCCCTGACAGGTTACATTAAAATGGTAAGTACTTCTAATCTCATCAAGGGTAAAGTTTATGTTATAATACTTTTCATTTATTTCGCTTCGAATATCGTCCTTTGCGTATCTCCTTTTAGCTAAGTAGATACAGGTTACTACTGCTTGCGCCCCTTTAATCCCTTCAGGATGATTATGGGTTACACTCGAAATAACTTCAGCATGTTTTAATGCTTCTTCTAAAGACTGAGCAAGAAATCCAACTGGACTAATACGCATGGCACTCCCATTACCGAAACTATTGTAAGGTTTAGGATTACTACTCATAATCCATTGATAAAACATGTTACCGTATCCAGCATAGGGATATTTGCGACCTAACTCTTGCATATACTTAATTGTTAGCTTTTCTAATACCTGATAATAGTCTTTTTCAATTAAGTCTTGTTTCTTAGTTTCTATGATAGCTTTGGCTACAGCTAAAGTCATCACCGTGTCATCGGTAAAGCTATTCTTAGGGGTAAATAATTCGAATACTTTACTTTTATGATTTAAGTGTTCAAAACGTGAACCAACAATATCACCAATTATTGCTCCAATCATAAATAAGTCCTTCTTTCTTATTTTATTTTCTTTTTATAGGATGTCGTATAACTGTTTTCCATTTTTCTACTTTGACTTTTCGAATATCAGATAAATAGATTTCATGATGCATTCTGGTATCAGAAAAATCAAGTACATACCCTATATCATCGATATATGCATGCATCTTATCAATGGTTTTTGGCTCATCATCGAAAGCACCAATGTGCATTACTTGTACACATACCCCTTCTTCGAAGGTTAAAAATCCTGCTTTTGCACAATCAAGTTTCTTCTTGCTTTCTACTACCCCTTTTGCCCAATCTAAATCCTCGGGCTTGACAAAATCAGGTAAACGAATGACCGCAAGCCAATGTAGTAAATCTTTTCTGTTATAATCCATTCCCTGTAAGCCTGGTATCCACCAGAATCCTTCTAACGGTGGAACGACATAATCAAAATAACCTTCAATGTAATAGTTATTCTTTGGACTAAACTTTAATGTATAGCTAAGGGCATATAATACTTCAATCGCTTTACTATATTCTCCATTTTCTTCATTTGGATCCCCTTTCCCCTTAACAGCGATGAAATTCATGGTTGGCACCATAACGATACAAGGTTCTGTTTTGGGGAAATATAAATCTTTATATTCTTTTTTAAAATCAAATGGCATAAAAATCCCACCCTTTCTTGGAAAATATGATAATATATGTTACAAATATTATAAATTATTCGTTTTACCACCACAACAAATATATCTACGAATGAGGTGTTTTCGATGAAATATAGGTTTCGAAGATTAATAATGAATGATCTTCCTAGTTTATGGGAATTAATATGTTTATTAAAAAAAGAGAACTGTGATATGACATTCACTAAGTTACAGTCAATAGAAGAATTACAGAACTATGTGGATAATCCAAGTGAATTAACTTACGTCGCAGTAACTACTTATAATCAAGTTATTAGCATCGTCAAAACTCGTCGCGATTTATCTGCAGAAAAAAGACATGCAGCCTTTTTATCAGCTGCTACCCATCCAAAGTATCGAGGAAAAAATATTGTCGTCGAATTGACAAATTATGTGCTAGAAGAATTAAAGAAGATAGATGTAAATATTGCTCGTATATGTGTTTATAGTGATAATGAAGCATCATTAAGAACAGTTAAGAAGTTAGGATTTGTCCAAGAGTGTGTGGTTTATCATCACCACTTAGACTTAAAAACTAATACCTATGTTGATGATATCATTTTTCATAAGTTATTATAAATGAATTCAGTACCGCTCATAAATAAATCCATCAACATCAATTTCTTTTTCAAAAATGCCACTATTCGCAAGTATTGTTTTCTTACTTGCGATATTTTCTTTGTTACAAGTTATTAACACTTTATCTAATCCCTTTTCCTTACAAATTTTAAGCATCTCTTTAAGCATCGCCTTAGCATAACCTTTTCGTCTTTCATTAGGGTGAATAGAATAACCAATATGTCCACCATACAAACTTAACAGCGGGTGTGCGATACTATGACGGAAGGAAATCATACCCGCTAATTTTTGATCACTTTTTCTTATCGCAAGATACGTACTAGCACTGACATAACCCGCTGGCGTTGTTTCGGAGTTTTCCATCACCTCTAAGTGATTAAGCCATGTCTCTACAGAAGTATATTTATCTAGATTACTACAACCGTGGAGGATTTCTTTTCTTTCAAGAAAGGCTTCACGATATTCCATAATTTGAATAGCATAGTCTAACGATGGTTTCTTTAACATGATTGGTGATTTAACTTCATCTAGTTTTCCTAAGACCATCTTCATAACTTCAATGATTTTTGAAGTATGAAAATACTGATGAGAATTAGGTTTTAGTTTTAATACTACTTTTTCGCATTTACTTTTTGTCGATATTAAGACTTTTTCCATTAATCGATAATCTGCTTCACTTATATCATTGGTACAATCGTTGAGTAGGTATTTCGCTAATTCTAAAGCTTTAATACGGTTTCTTACTAAAGAATATTGAGACGAACATTCTTTAAACTTACCGATGATACCTTTCGAACGATCTATTAGATCCTCTATAACATTAATAGCGTCAACTTGATTTAAAGTCATAAGTAAATCTCCCTTAACTGTTTTTCAATACGATATTTTCAATTAAGTTAGCGCATATTTCACAGTTATCAGCACATTTTTCTAGACTATCGTATATTTCTTTCCATACTAATAATTTTTGTGGATCATATGTATTAGTAAAAAGTTTTCTGACCCCAGTAAAATAAAGCTTATCTGCTACTTCTTCTAAAAGATTAACTTCAATAATACACTGATGTAAGCCTTGTGATTTCTTATAGTTTTCAAACTCTTCTAAAACCCTTATTAACCCCTGACAACAATTCTCAATTACCTCAGTAAAATCTATAAACTCTTGTGGTATTGCTTGCAGATTAAGGATACAAATATTAATAAGCACATCTTCAATCGCATCAATTACATCATCAATCTTTTCTGCTAGTTGAATAATATCTTCACGATCAATTGGAGGAAGAAATTCTTTAGTCAAACGATAAAAAAGGTCATGTTTAGTTAAATCAGCGGCGTGTTCAGCTTCATGCATAAGTTTAAGTTGCTCATCACGATTAATACTATTAAAATTATTAAGTGTTTCTTTCAAGATACTACAAGCTTTAAAATAATACGAAGCGATCTCGACGAAGGTTTGAAAATACGAGTAGCGTTTTTTCATATATACACCTCTCAAAACATTTTCATAAATACTAATGCCATTAGGTAACCAATTAGTCCGCAACCAGGGAAAGTGAGAATCCAAGTATAGACCATATCTTTAACTATCGCCCAATTAACAGCGCTAAGGCGTTTAGCACAACCTACTCCCATAATAGCGGTAGTTTTTGTGTGCGTAGTACTAACAGGTAACCCAAAGACAGAAGCGGTGAGTAAACTCAATGACCCCGCAAGGTCACTCGCAAAACCTTGATAGGTTTCTAGTTTGACCATCTCTATTCCAATTTTTTTTATGATGCGTAACCCGCCGAGCGATGTTCCTAAGGCCATTACCCCAGAACAGGTAAGCATTAACCATACAGGTATAGTAAACTCATTAACATAACCATAACCTTTTAAAAGAAAGATACCTAACATAAACACACCCATGAATTTTTGTCCATCCTGCGCACCATGCATGAAAGCCATTCCACAACTGCCAAGAACTTGGGCTTTGGTGAAGAGTTTATTTACTTTCCGTTTATCCGCATCTTTAAATAAATAACCAATAATTTTCGCTGTTAGATATCCCAACCCAAACCCAAAGAAAGTTGAAACAAACAAACCATAAATCACTTTTATCCATTCACTACCATTAATTCCGAAAAAACCCCTCTGTAAAGCAATCGCCGCTCCTGATATTCCCGCAATTAAGGCATGGCTTTCACTAGTAGGAATTCCAAAGTACCAGGCGAAAGTAGCCCATAAAACAATCGCCACCATAGCTGCGCACAGTGCAATTAAAGAATCGTGGGTATCACCACGAAAATCAACCATATTATAAATAGTTTGCGCTACGGTCGCGTTAATTAACGTCATCACTAAAACGCCAAGGAAGTTAAAAATCGTTGCAAGAATAATCGCATTGCGAGGTGAGATGGAGCGGGTAGAAATGCTCGTCGCAATCGCATTAGGTGCATCGGTCCAACCGTTGACTAAAATTACACCTAATGTCAAAAGTGTAATAACTAAGATAATGGGATTATGAAATAGTTCATTAAGAAATTCATTTAAGGAAAGAGCCATAATTTCCTCCAATTTGTTCTTCCCTATATCTTATGACTTCATCAAAAATAATTATGCTTAACAACTCAATAAAATAACATCTATTCGTTAATATTATCAATACCTTTAACTAAAACTTAACAATCTCTTAATCATAACGAAATATTTCTTATAAAAAAGGTATAAACTAGTTTGTTAGTTTATACCTTTTATAAACTTATTTACTTCTTCACAAATACTGTAGGTAGCGTGATTATAACCCAGCATTATGACAAGTTTAACCTTTGTCATATCATAATTAAACTGATCTAAGGTTTTAAGAAGCAACATAGTTTGTTCATAACGGTTGGGTAAATCATGTTCAGCTACAATAAATAGAAGTTTCGTCTGTTTTTCATTATCAATATCTTTATTAATAAAGTACAATGGTGCTCCTTCATCAATTCTCACTAAACGGGTATCTAATCCTCTTTCCCGTAACACATTAAAATGTACCGTTGGTTGTCCCGCATCGAAGACCCAACCCTTAAACTCATCAGGGTCGATTCCGTATTCACCTAGATAACGCCTATCAAAATAAAGCATCATCGCAAGATACCCACCAGCAGATGTTCCTCCCACATAAATATCACTAAATAACTGTTTATCTTTATTATACTCTTTGATGAAATTGATAGCTTTCGCTACATCTAATATAAAATCTGGATACTTTGCTTGTGGATATAGGCGATATCCGACTGACACTAAAGCGATGTTATGATTTGGTAATTGTTTCAAGTCTTCCGAGATTTCTTCCTTTGACCCGCTTTCTAACCCTCCACCATGAAAATAGATAAATACTGGACTAGGATTAATATCTGGTAAGTATATATCTAAGGTACATTCTGGATATCTGTTGTCATAACTTACATTTTTAATTACTTTCATACTCTCCCTCGCACTTCTATTATTCTTTCTTTATGCTTTCCTCAAATTGTTTCATCCGTTCTTCATGACTTACTACTCGATGAATTTGATGTAACATCCAAACATAACCAAAAGGGTCATTAATAATGGCATAGGTCATCCCAAAACTAGGAACTTCGGTGATATCTTGTACTATTGTACAGCCATTTTCTATCGCTTTATGAAAGGTATCTTTGATATCAGGTACAAAAATATTGAACCAAAATGATTGTGGATTATTAGCACTAGGTGGAACTAACCCATACTCAGGATTAGCATCTAACATATGAAACCTCGTGCCATATAAATTGAACACTACTTCATTTAAACCAACTTGTAAGTTGGAAACTTCCACCCGTTCAATTGGGAAGATCTTTTCATATAATTCTAATGCTTCTAAGACATTTTTCACCACAAAATCAAACTCAACACCGATCATTTTATTTCTCCTTCCGATAGTGTTCACCACACCAGATAGCTATTTCCCTAATAAGTTCTAGCGGTAAAGGCTTATCATATGGTATTTGAATAGCTCCTTTCGAAGTTTTATACTCCTTTAACTTATCCTGAAAATGTTCAATAGTTTCTGGTCGTGGATATAACCCCAAATGAGTTTTGTGAGCGGCAAAATGAATTAGATTTGTCTTGTCCCAATATGTGGGCATTTGATAAGAAATCTTTTCTTTGGCATTGGGCAAGGTCTCTTGGATACATTTTCTTACTTGGTTTAAGATTGGTTTAAGTTCATCAGGTTGACTATCGATATACTCATCAACCGTATTTACCTTTAACCCGATTTTCTTAACATCATACTGTTTCATATTATCATCCCTTCAAAATGACTTTAACAAATTATAACATAGAAGTTGGATGATAATAAAATGATATATTAATAGAAATTATATTTTTACTATATTATTTTGCGCAGATGAATTTCATTGTCTTCTTGATAACCTAATTTACCATATACTTCCTGCGCAATTAGATTATTCCTACCAGTTAATATCTCAAATTTTACAATATTATGATGTTTAAATAAGTAATCTTCGATAAACATAATCATTTTTTTGGCAAATCCTTGTTTACGATATTCGGGTTTCACATATAACTCTGTAATTTCCGCCCAAGCTTCTCGATAACAGAAGGAACGTTTAATTTGCGCACATAAAAAGCCAACTAAATTATTATCTACTTCTTTTACTACAACGATTTCTTGTTTATTATCTAAAAGTGAAACTCTTATATTATCAATAGTAGTTAAGGCTTCACCATTAAATAAAGCATTTAACTCATATAACTTATCTGCATCTTCTAACTTCGCTAATCTAACCATTTTTCCACCCTATTATCATCATTCTTATCATTCTCTTACTGGATTATAGTTTGCGAAAACAACATATCTCCGCTCTTTTTCTTTCAGCCATAGATGGATTCCTGTATCTCCAGTTGAAAAAAAGATATCTTGATTAACAGGTAAATTTAAAAACACATGGTACAATTGATTAATCATTTTGCCATGGGATATTATCACAATCGTCTCATCATCTTTAGTTTCTTCTAAGATTTTGTTTAGTACACGCTCAGCCCGATTACGAAATTCCAATAATGATTCCATTCCATAAACTGATTTATCAATCGGTAAATTATCTACTTTAGGGTATTTAATTTTTGCTTCTTCATAAGTTAATCCCGCAAGTAATCCGTTATTAAATTCTTGTAAATCTTCTTCATAAATAATATCGAGATTAAAGATGTCTGCCAAATATTGTGCTGTTTGTTTAGCCCTTGTAAGGGTACTAGAATAAATCTTATTAACCTTAAAATTGCTTTTAATAAAATCTGCCATGATTTGGGCTTGTTTATGCCCTTTTTCCGTTAGCGGGTAATCAACTCTTCCCTCATGAACTTGTAATATGTCCGCTTCCGATTGTCCATGCCTAATTACTAAGATATTCATATTTACCTCCTAAACAAAAACCTAGGTAACCCTAGGTTTAAATGTTATTAAAGACTTTAGCATAAATTGTATCGACATGTACTAAATGTTTATCTAAGGAAAACACTTCTTTTAGTTCTTCCTCAGTAAGAAGTTGATTAAATGATTCGTCTTGTTTTATTAGTTCAATTAATGGTGTCCTTGTATCTAGGGCTTGTAAGGATAGTTTTTGAATACGTTTATAGGCATCTTCACGCATATATCCTTTTTTAATAAGTAGTGCCAGTAACGTCGATGCAAACACAACTCCTTGGGTTAGATTAATATTTTCTAACATTCGTTTTTCATTGACTACCAATGTTTCTAAAGTGTTCGCATAGCGATTAAGCATATAGTCAATGAGAGTAGTTGCATCTGCTAGAACGATGCGTTCAACTGAAGAATGGGAAATATCGCGTTCATGCCATAATGGGATATTTTCAAAAGTTGATACCATGTAACCCCGCACCACTCTTGATAGTCCACTGACATTTTCAGAAGATATGGGATTACGTTTATGAGGCATTGCCGATGAACCCTTTTGTTGAGCGGAAAAGTATTCTGCCACCTCGCCAACCTCTTGTCGAGATAGATGACGAATTTCTACCGCAATCTTTTCAACTTCACTCGCAATAAGGGCTAAGACACTTAGATAATACGCATGCCGATCTCGTTGGAGTGTCTGTGTGGTAATATTAGGTTCATTTAATCCTAATTTTTTTGCCACGATGGCTTGAATATCAGGATCGGATAAATAGAAGTTACCGACCGCCCCTGACATTTTTACTACTTCAATAGTAGCTCTTGCGTCTAAAAAATGTTTCTTTAAGCGTTTGAAGTCTTCATACCATAACGCAAACTTTAATCCAAAAGAAGTTACTTCGGCATGCATACCATGCGTTCTTCCCATACAGGGGGTATATTTATATTTAAACGCAAGTTGTTTTAATACTTCCATGAAACGATTAAGATCATCTACAATAATATTATTAACTTCTTTTAAGATTAACGAATTAGCTGTATCAACAACATCGGTGGATGTTAAAGCATAATGAAACCATTTCTTTTCTTCGCCTAATGACGCTGTACAAGTTTGAATAAAAGCAATAACATCATGTTTTGTTTCTTGTTCGTTACGATAAATGTCATCTAACGTGAAAGTAGCATTTAATAGTTTTTCATAAGTTGCTTCATCAAAGAGTCCTTTTTTCATCCAAGCGTAACTTGCGGCTTGTTCCACCTTTAAAAAACATTGAAATTTGTGTTCATCACTCCAAAGTTTTTTCATGATGGGACGTTGATAACGTTCAATCATTTTTTCACATCCTCTTTAAAAGAAAGGCTCAATCATTATTGTTTGATTACGATCAGGTCCAACAGAAAACATTCCAATTTTTACTCCTACTAAATTACTAATTACATCTAAGTAATTTTTGGCCTCTTTTGGTAGTTCATCATATGATTTTACTTGACTAATATCGGTTTTCCAGCCTGGTAAGACCATATAGTTTGGCATTACACGCTCATAATCTTCGATATCAGAGGGTAGATAATCAATTTCTTGACCATCAAGATTATATGAAGTAACAATTTTTAATTCATCAATTCCTGTTAAGACATCGAGTAGCGTTACCGCAAGATAACTAAGACCTGATACACATTTTGTATGACGTAGGATAACTGTATCTAGCCAACCTATTCTTCGAGGTCTACCTGTAGTGGTACCGTATTCTCTTCCTGTTTCTCTAATATAATGCGCTAACTCTCCTTCAATTTCAGAAGGCATTGGTCCACTACCAACTCTAGTTGTGTAGGCTTTTGTTACACCAATAGCTCCTTCTACTAACCAAGGCGCAATCCCCGTGTTTAAAGGAACACTAGCAGCAGTTGGTGAACTCGATGTTACATATGGATAAGTGCCATGATCAAGACATAACAAGACACCTTGTGCACCTTCAAATAAAATCTTTTTATCTTGTTCAATTAACTCATTTAATAAAATTGAAGTATCACATACAAAGGGCTCCATTACCTTGGCATATTCGCGATATTCTGCAAAGATACTTTCAAAATCAAGCAGTGGTTGTTTATATAAACTTAACTCGTAATTCTTTCTCTCTACTAATTCTTTAAGGTGATGATAGAAGCGATTTTCATTCACAAATGTTCCTACCCGTAAACCAATCCGTGCTACCTTATCTGTATAAGCAGGGCCTATCCCTTTATGGGTTGTCCCAATTTTCGCATCACCTTTACTAAGTTCATAGGCTAAATCGAGCTTCGGATGATATGGTAAAACAATATGAGCTCGATTTGAAACAAACAATTTAAAAGGTGTTTTTATCTTCGATAACTCTTGACAAAATGCCTTTGGATCGATAACCATTCCGTTAGCCATCACATTGATGATATTAGGGTTTAGAATACCAGATGGTAGTAGATGTAGACTATACTTTTGGTTATTAATCACAACGGTATGACCAGCATTATTACCCCCCTGATAGCGTACTACCACATCCGCTCGTTGGGCTAAATAATCGGTTATCTTACCTTTACCTTCATCACCCCATTGGGTGCCAACAACTACTATTCTACGCATGTAATCCTCCAAAATTTAAATATGTATAATAAAATAATTATCAACGAAAACCATTTTATCACACTTACTCGATAGCGTCAATGTAAGGTATAAACCAAAAGAAAAAGCCCTATAAGGGCTATATCATTAGTTGGATAGTTTATTACATAAAATAACAATGGGATGATAATATTAGCTATATATGCTTATTAGGAATCACAAAACTAAGAACAGTAGATATTAAGGAACCGATACCACATACTCTTGTTGTTTTTGGACGTTCTTCATGCCATAAATGAAATAGAATTAATTCTACTAATAGAACAAAGAGACTTAGATTCCACTATTCAATCCAGCCTATATCATTAGGTATTGCTTTTACTAGTGGTTGATAAAACATACCACAATTTGTATAAAAAGCCATATTAAAACCTTCAAAATTCAATATTTCTTTTTATTTAATATAATAAGATTATAAATTATATGCTACCTGTTGTGTTAATTATACGGTATTTATTCAGTACTTGTATAAAGAATATTTATAACTGATGAGAATTAAATAGTATATTATAGAATAACCCTATTACCCAACAACAGGTAATAGGGTTATGTATATTAATTATCCAGATTATCCTGTGTTGCTACAGTTGTGTTATCTATTTTAGCATTGTTAGTGTCATTATTAGAAAATGTTGAATTAAATAAATCTGCAAATAGACTACATTTTGCGATGTTATAGGAAAGGACATGACGAGGTAACCTTATGAGAACAAATATACTATAAGAAATCATGATAATCATCAAGATGATATCTGATAAAATAAAGATCTTTTTAACAAAAAAATATATTATAAATCCTACTGCTAGATAGATAATTAAGTTAATTAAGTGAAATAACATAATAATAAGCAAATATTTCTTGCCCTTTTCTCGTAGTGTATTGACACTCTGTAATAGTGTTTTGGATATATTGTTATTTTCATCATTCTGAACCTCGTAACTAGCGGGAGCTAAATACAGAATGACTATAGTTATTAAGATTACTGTGATGACAATACCTATCACAATAAAACTTGGATAAAAGATATATCTTGAAAAGGTTGTCGCAAGATCGGCGATATAACCAAAATATGTTATCCAAGCAGTAAGGACACAAATAACGAGAATAATTGAAAGTATTACCATTGCTTTAAGCAAATAAAGGAGAATTAATGTCCATACCCTTTTCTTTGAACTACTATCTTCAAAAGCAGTTTCAATCTGATAACTGGGATTATCAATAAATCCCTTAGCCAATCTTACTTCTGCTAACACAAATAACGGATAAGTAAAAACTATTATTTTTCCTAATATTGATGTTATTAGGAAGAGATAATATTTAAAGTACTGAGAAAGATTTTTAAAGACTATTTTTGCTTTCTTCCTCTCCTGTCTCTTAACCCTTCTTCTCCTTCTTCCTCATACTTCTTTACCCATTGATATACTTGACTATAAGATAGATTGTAATGTTCTGCTGCTAATTTATATTCTCGATTGTTCGCTAAACAATATCTCACTACCTCTAATCTTTCTTCATAAGTCGTTTTTCTTGA
>JAAZCR010000291.1 GCA_012513195.1 Bacilli bacterium
TCAAGAAAAACGACTTATGAAGAAAGATTAGAGGTAGTGAGATATTGTTTAGCGAACAATCGAGAATATAAATTAGCAGCAGAACATTACAATCTATCTTATAGTCAAGTATATCAATGGGTAAAGAAGTATGAGGAAGAACAGAAGAAGAGATCGCTACCTCATTAGGTAATCCAAAGCAATTAGCGAAAGAAATCAAAGCCAATTATCATATCATCAAAGTTGAATCAGGTTACTCGTTGCGTAATTTGTTTCAAGCAGTATTCGCCAGTGTCGGCTTAGGATTTTTTAACCTTGTTTTCGTTGTAGGTCCCTTTTTAGGAATTATTGGAGCCTTAATTGGGCTTTTCGTTGCAGGTATAGTAATTATTGTTAGTGGTGGAGTATTCTTTTTCTTAACTCTCACCAATAGTACTTTGATTGCGATACCTAATATTACTGCTGGAATATTTCTCAGCTTAGCATTAATTTCGTTTGGTATATTATGGACTATAGGTACTATATATTTATGTAAGTTGTTCTATCAAATAACGATTATGTATTTACGCTTTAACCTTAACATCATAACGAATCGGAGGAATAGGCATGATTAAGAAGATTGTGATTATATGTAGTATTATTTTTGTGATATCTATAATTGGTTTGTTTAGTTCATTGGCAAAAAGTGGGGATGAAGGTATCTTTAAAATCTACAATATTAATGAAGAGAGTAGTTCTGCATTAGATGATATAGATAGGATTAGTATTGATACTACAAGTGCAGATATTACATTTTATCTTGATAATAATCAGAGCGATTTATTTGTTAAATATCATGGTTACATAAAATGTTTAATGTGTAGTGAACCAAACCGTCTTGTTATCAATCAAAAAGATAATGAGCTTAATATAAAAGCTACCCAAAAGATAACACAAATAGGTATCGGAATGACTGAAAAATTAAAATTAGATATTTATTTACCCATATCTTATGATAAAATAATTGATGTTCACTCCGTAAGTGGCGATATTTACCTTGCTGATACTACACTTGATGAGTTGAATATTTCTTCGATGAGCGGAAGTATTAGATTAAATAACTTGACTATTAATAAAGGTAAGATTACTATTACTAGTGGTGAAGTTGAACTAGATGTCTTTAAGGTAAATGATATATTAACAATCAACATTACTTCAGGTGATGTTAATATCGATAGATTCATTGGAAATCTTGAATTTAAGAGTCTTTCTGGCGAATTAGAAGCACAAAACTTTAGTGGTAATTTTACTGGACGCAGTAATTCGGGTGATATCGAGTTAGATGTAATTGGAAATGAATATAACATCGATATCAGTGTTACAAGTGGCGATGTAGATATATATATTAAGGAAAAAGACTTTATCTTTGATATCGAGGTTACCAGTGGAAATATCAATATCCAGTTTAGTTATGAAGTAGTAAATGGAAATAATACTTCTCGTCATAAAAGCGGGAGAGTGGGTAATGGTCAAAATATAGTTAAAATAAAAGCAACTTCGGGTGAAATTGAACTTAAATAATAATAAATTAATGAGGTAGGATTTATGAAACGTTGGAGTAACGTACTAGTTTTTCTATTCGGACTTAATTTTATGGCAATGGGCA
>JAAZCR010000292.1 GCA_012513195.1 Bacilli bacterium
TTAGTTTTTTTATTTCTTGAATTATAGTATCAAGTTCATATATTGGTTCATCACAATTATAGTTTTCACACATGAACATGGCGATTTCTTTATCAATATTAGCGTAATCATTAAAGTAAGATGAGTTAGGAATATCTTCTTTATATAGTACTATTAGAGTAGTAAATGGTAGATACTTTTTATAGTATTCATTAAGAATGGCAGTTAAATGAGGGTTATTTTTATAGGTGACAATCACAATCTTCCGTTTGGTGGCTTTATAATACATATAGGCACTTAACATGTGGGTATAAGCAGTGGGCTGATAATTTAACGAGCCACTAAAATAGTGAAATTGATCTCTAGCCTTAATCGCCATACAACTGTTATCGGTGATTTCCGCTAATTGAAGGAGATTCATTGTCATAACACTATTGGCGGAAGGTAGTGCACCGTCATACAGGGGTTTAATTCTTACAATTAATTTTTCGCTGTCTTTACTGGTATGATAGAATCCTCCCACCATGTCTTTAAAGTACTTCATGACAGTATCATAGAGTTTATGTGATAAATCTAAATATTCTTCTTTACTTGTAGATAAGAATAATTCATTTAAAGCCCAAATTAGATAAGCATAATCTTCTAAGTAACCTAGATATTTAACTTCGCCATCGCGATACCTTGCGTATAAGCGATAATTACTGGTCATAAGGTTATTAAGAATAAATGTAAAGGTGTTTTCTGCATAATTGATGAGATTATTATCTCTAAAGATTCTTCCGACATAAGCTAAAGCAACAATCATTAAGGCATTTAGATTTGTTAGGATTTTATCATCAAGATGGGGAGGGATACGTTTTTTTCTTTCTTCAAATAATTTATGTCTGATGAATTTAATATAGTCATTATCGAGGATATTACAATCATTCTGATGAATTAGATTGAGGATGTTTCTTCCTTCAAAATTTCCATACTCGGATACGTTATAGTAATTGATTAGGTAATTTAATTCTTCATGATTTAGTACTTGTTTTAACTCATCAAATGTCCAAGTATAATATTTACCTTCAACACCTTCACTATCAGCATCAATAGCAGTATAGAAGGCTCCTTCTTTGTTCATTAAATCGCGTAAGACAAAGGTGATAATCTTTTCAGTGATTTCTTTAAAGATTGGTTTTTTAGTAATTTGATACATCTCCGCATAAGCGAGCATTAATAACGCATTATCGTAAAGCATTTTTTCAAAATGCGGTACTAACCATTTTTCATCAACGGAGTATCGTGAAAAACCATAACCGATATGGTCGAAAATACCACCTTTATACATTTGGATAAGGGTTTTTTCAACCATTTGAATTGCTTTATTACTCTTGAAATTTACACCATAGCGGAGTAAAAAGAGCAAGGTATGGGGAGTAGGGAATTTGGGCTCTCTACCAAAGCCACCATACTCTTTATCAAAAGCGAGTTCTAACGCATTAAATGTTTTTTCGAGGATATATTTATCTAAAGTTTCAGGTTGTAAATTAGTTAAACTTAAGCGAATGATACGCGTTATTTCATCGGCACTTTCAATTATATCTGTTTTAGCGGTTTTCCATTTAAGGATGATGATATTTAAGAGTTCTTTAAAACCAATTCGATTATGCATGGTTTCTTTAGGAAAGTAAGTACCAGCAAAGAAAGGTTTCATTTCTGGAGTCATAAAGATTGAAAGTGGCCAACCACCACTACCAGTAAGTGCTTGGCAGACTTCCATATAAATGTGATCTAGATCTGGCCGTTCTTCGCGATCCACTTTAATAGCGATGAAGTGCTCATTGAGAATTTTGGCTATTTCTTCATCTTCAAATGATTCTTGTTCCATTACATGGCACCAATGACAAGTAGAGTAGCCAATACTTAAGAAAATGGGTTTATTATCTTTTTTTGCGATTTCAAAGGCTTCTTCACACCATGGATACCAATGTACGGGGTTATAAGCGTGTTGGAGTAAATAGGGTGATTTTTCGTTTATTAACTTGTTTGGTTGTTTCGTCATGTTTTTCACTTCCATAGTTCATTATTTAATACGTGTATATATATTTTATCCCTTATAAGGGTTTATATAAAATGATTTGCTTAAGATGAAAGTTATATTAGTAAGATATACTAAACCAATATAAAAAGCACTTAATTAGGAAAATAATTAAGTGCTTTATTATTAGTTATTTTTAATTTTACTAAGAATATCCCTTAATGTTCTAAAGGCAAGTTTAGTTTGATATTTGACTTGTTCTAGGGATAGATTCATTAACAAGCATATTTCATCATTTTTATAGCCTGATTTTTTGTATTCAAGGATTCTTTTTTGTAGATCTGGTAAATATTGTAGTAAGTCTTCAAACTCTATTCGTTCAATTAAATCTGCTTCAATTACTGGTGCTAAATAATCATTTTCATATAAATCCATACACATTTCTATCTTATCATACCTAGTAAGCATGGTAAGTTCATTACGAAGATAATTAAGAATCCTATAATAAGCAAAGACATCAAAGTTATTTAGATTATCCTTATTTTCATCATATTCTTTAGTAGCTAAGAATAGTGCTATTGTACCTAGATGATAGAATTCTTCGTAATCTTTATAAATGTTCAGTTTCTTGATAGCGGATTTAATTAGATAACTCTTTTCTTTAAGTAGTTCTTCAAAATCATCCATAATTATTTCCCCCTAATATTTAGTAAAATGTGTTCATTATTTATATACACGAAAAGAGTATAAATGAGGAAATAAATGGTTGATTTTTTACTTTTTGATGGATCTTTTGCCTATTTGTCTTAATCTTTTAGTCAAATTATGTATAATAATACTAGATGTCACAGAATGTGACATTAAATACCAAAAAGTAAGCTTAATTGATACAAAAGTATTCTAAGTACCAATTACTACTATATAATACTGAGTAATACTATAAATTGGAATGAAGGAGAGGTATTATGGCTGTAAATAATAATCAAAAACCTAAAGAAGAATTACTTTGGGAAGCTTGTGATAAATTAAGGGGGAGTGTTGATTCTGCTGAATATAAGCATGTTGTATTAGGATTAGTTTTTTTAAAGTTTATTAGTGATAAATTTGAAGAACAGCGAGAATTATTAATTAAGCAAGGCTATGAGAGGTACATAGAGAATCGAGATGCATATTTAAGGAATAATGTTTTCTATGTACAAAAAGAAGCAAGATGGTCTCATTTAGTTGAACATGCAAAACAACCAAATATTAGAACATTGATTGATAATGCCTTTGATATACTTGAAAAGGAAAACAAATCATTACAAGGTGTATTACCAAAGAACTATTATAGTAGAAGAGAGTTAGATACGATTAATATTGGATCTTTAATTGATACTGTAAATAATATTAATACCAATGGTGATAAAGAAGAAGATTTCATTGGTAGAGTATATGAATACTTCTTAGGTAAGTTCGCTCGTCAAGAAGGTAAACGTGGTGGTGAATTCTATACACCAAAATGTATAGTAAAAACTATTACAGAAATGATTGAACCATATCAAGGTAAAGTGTATGACCCAGCATGTGGATCGGCTGGGATGTTTGTCCAATCTATTAAGTTCATAAAAGAACATCAAGGTAATGTAAATGACATTTCTATCTATGGTCAAGAAAAGAATGCTGGAACATGGCGACTTGCGAAAATGAATCTAGCGATAAGAGGCATTAGCGCTGATTTAGGAGACATGCCTGCGGATACTTTCCATAATGATTTACATAAAGATCTTAAAGCTGATTATATAATGGCTAATCCACAATTTAATCAAAAAGAATGGCGCCAATATAATGAACTTGTAGATGACGAACGGTGGATAGGTTATGTAACACCACCAACTGGGAATGCGAACTATGGGTGGATACTACATATGGTATCTAAATTAAGTGAAAATGGAACAGCAGGATTTGTCCTCGCTAATGGTTCACTTTCAACAGAAACCAATGCGGAATATCAAATTAGAAAACAATTACTTGAAAATGATTTGGTTGAATGTATCGTATCATTACCAGAAAAGTTATTTTATACAACAGGTATTCCTGTCTGTTTGTGGTTTATTACAAGAAATAAGAATCAGCGTATACAACGAGTTAAAACAGGTAATAAGGTATTTAGAAATAGGCAAGGAGAAATATTATTCATTGATGCAAGAAAACTAGGGACAATGGTTGACCGTACCCTAAGAGAATTAACTGATGAAGATATCAGTAAGATAGCAAGTACATTTCATGCTTGGAGGGGTCATAATGATGAAGGAGAATATAAAGATATTCAAGGTTTCTGTAAGTCAGTTACTATTGATGAAATAAGAATCAATAATTATAACCTAACTCCAGGACGTTATGTTGGTATAGAAGAAGTAGAAGAAGATGAAGCATTATTTAGTGAAAAGATGGAGACATTATCGAAAGAATTATTTGATTTATTTGATAAATCAAGTAAACTCCAAGAATGTATTAAAGAGATACTGGGGGCATTAGGTTATGAAGAATAAGGAATGGAAAAAATATTTACTCGGAGATATTATTCAATTTAAACGGGGATTTGATTTACCTAAAACAAAAA
>JAAZCR010000293.1 GCA_012513195.1 Bacilli bacterium
ACTTGTGACGGAGTATATCAATTTTGTTTTGGTGAGCGCACTAATGTTGTGCCAGATAAAGCAACAGCTGTTATTGATGGAAAGTTTAAAGAAAGATTCTATAAGTTCTTACAAGATAATGACTATAGTGGAAGTGTAAAAGAACTAGATAATGGTACGATTGAAGTAACAGTTAACGGAAAGAGTGCCCATGCGATGGAGCCTGAAAAAGGATTAAATGCGGGATTTGTGTTAGTCGAGTTTTTGCATAAGATTACTAACAATAAACTTGTTCACTTTATCCATAAGTATTTATCATTTGATACCAGACTAACAAAAACCAATCTTAATTATACCCATGAAGTGATGGGAGATTTAACCTGTAATGTAGGTGTATGTCGTTATGAAAATGAAGAAGTAAAACTCTTACTCAATTTCCGCTATCCATTAAACACAGATGTCGAAAAGATGACGAGAGTATTATCTGAAAAAGCACAAGAGTTTGGTTTAACATATAAAGTAATTAGCGATAGTAAACCTCACTACGTTGATCCTGAAAGTGAACTTGTAAGAACTTTACATCAAGCCTACATTAAATACACTAATGATACAGAAACACCTATCATGACGATTGGTGGCGGTACTTATGCCCGTTCATTTAAGAATGCGGTTGCCTTTGGCCCCGAATTCCCCAATAAAGAAGCATTAATCCATCAACCAAATGAGTATGCGATTTTAGAAGATTTATTCTTAGCAACTGCCATTTATGCAGAGGCAATCTATAATTTAACAAGGTAGGTAAATATGCGATTACGAAAGATTCCCAATGCATTAGAAATATTACAAGAACACCCTGATTATGTAATTATCACCCCCCAAAACTATAAGGGTAAATGGCATTCATTCTTTGGTAATATGAATCCCATTCATCTTGAAGTAGGTATGGGTAAGGGGCAATTCATTATCACCATGGCGAAAAACCATCCCGATATCAACTTTATTGGAATTGAAGTAGTCGAAAGTATCATGGTGAAGGCACTTAGAAAATATAAAAGAGAAGAAGAAAAGCTTCCTAATCTTATCTTTGTATTATTAAATGCCCAGGAGTTAGAAAACGTCTTTGAAAAAGGTGAGGTAAGTCAAATATATTTAAACTTTTCTGACCCATGGCCTAAAAAACGCCATGAGAAAAGACGATTAACTTATTCTTCTTTCCTACAAATCTTTAAGAACATTCTTAAGGATGATGGAGAAATCCATTTAAAAACTGATAATGAAAAGTTCTTTGAATATTCATTAGTAAGCATGTCACAATTTGGCATGGTCTTTAATTTTGTTAGTTTAGATTTACATAAGTCTGATTTCCAAGGCAATGTAATGACAGAATATGAAGAACGGTTTAGCCAAAAGGGGCAACGAATATTTCGTTTAGAAGCGAAATTTAAAAAAGTCTGAGAATCATCTCAGGCTTTTTTAATTTATTATTTATTTGTCAAAGCTTATCATTTTAAATATTATACGTCAATTTGAACTTGATAATCTCTTAACCAAGTATTTATTTGTATAAGGTAAGCCAAGATCTGTGGACCAGTCATTAATTGACCAAAGAAGGGTTCATTATTATATTCATCAATGTTTTGGATAATCGTAAAGACCACTTGGGGGTCAATTATTTCAAGTAGGGGATTATGCTTATCTTGTAGTATCATAAGCATCTTATGAATTACAGCTTCAGTGTATTGCGGGTGATGGGTTTTGGGATAGGGGCTTTTTTTTCGTTCGATGACGCTATCAGGTAATATCCCTTTTAAAGCCTCTCGAAGTAAGCCTTTTCTCTACCATTAAGTAGTTTAAAGTGATAAGGTATATTAAATGCATATTCCACTAACCGATAATCTGCAAATGGAACGCGCACTTCAAGACTATGAGCCATGCTCATTCTGTCCTTGCGATTTAATAATGTGACCATGAACCATTCAATATTTAATACAAACATTTCCCTTAGCCGTTTATCATACTCATTATCCGTCGTTAGCTTAGGAACTCGCTTTATCGTATCATGATATTTATCTTGGATATAGGTTTCAATGGGGAGTGTTTTATCTTTTAATAGTTTTTTTCTTAATGACACAGTTCTTAACCATGGGAAAGTATTACTAAAAAATAGTTCTCTACGAGCATACCAAGGATAACCACCAAAAACCTCATCGGCACATTCACCAGATAAGGCAACCGTTTCGGTTTCTCTAACCTTTTCACAGAAGAGGTATAAGGAAGAATCAATATCTGCCATTCCTGGTAGATCATTAGCATGAACAGCTTTATCAAGAGCTTCGATTAATCGCGTATTATTCAGTATTACATTAGTATGATTACTATTAATGAACTTACTCATTAGATCAACCCAAGGACTATCGGAGTTAGGTTGATAGAGAGTAGTTTTGAAATATTTATCGTTTTCTTCATAGTCAATTGCGTAGGTATTTAAAGTAAGGTTTTTATATTTTTTAAAATAGGTCGCAGTAATTGTAGCGATAATGCTGGAATCTAAACCACCTGATAAAAAACAACCTAAAGGTACATCGGAGATTAATTGACGCTCGATGGCGTCAATTAATAATTCCCGCGTATGATTAATGGTTTCTTCGAGTGTTTCGGTATGTTCTTTAGCTTCTAATTTCCAATAACGTTGTAGGTAGAAATGATTTTGTTGATAAATAAGATAATAACCAGGGGGAATCTCTTTAATATCTTTAAATATTGCTGAGTGAGGACTACGCATTGGACCTATTGCGAAGATTTCTAATAATCCTTCTTCCTTTATGATCGGTTCAATTAAAGGATGTTTAAGCAAAGCCTTAATCTCGGAAGCAAATAACAGATTATCATTTTTAACACAATAAAACAATGGTTTAACCCCGAGATGATCACGAGCCAAAAATAACGTTTGGTTCGTATTGTCCCATACTCCAAAGGCAAAGATACCATTTAAATGCTTAACTACTTCTTCACCCCATTCGATATAAGCAGTTAATAAGACCTCCGTATCCGAATACCCTTGAAACTCATAGCCTTTTTTAAGTAAATCTTTTCGTAAGTCCTCAGTATTATATAACTCGCCATTATATACAAGAGTATATTCTTTTCCATTAACTATTTTGGTCATAGGTTGCTTACCACCTTCAGGGTCAATTACAACAAGCCTTTTATGACCCAAAAGTGCATGGGGATAGACCTTTGTACCTGTATCATCTGGTCCTCTATGACTTAGGGTAGATAACATTTCATTTAGAAAAATAGTATGTAAGGAAAGATCTTTAGTAAAATTAATCCATCCGAGGATGCCACACATAACTCTACCTCATTTCTAATTTAGGAATTTCATGATGTACATTATATGTAAAATTACCATTAAGGGTGATAATTGAATGTAAGTTTAACTCAAAATTTTCTAGATACCAGTGATGTTTTCGTTTACATGTTTTGTCGTAATATGTTACAATAAAAAAAAGAAGCGTTTGGTGATAGATATGAAGGGTAAGTATGCGAAGATTATCAACTATCTTCTTTATCCTAAAGGTTATGCCATCGCTATTAATGTGTTTATTATTGCCTTATTATCATTTTTCGTTTATCTTTTTGTTTATTATACTGGTGGCACAAAGTATGTTTACACCCATAGTAGTTATTTACCAGTTATTTTTGCTTCGGTGGTATTTGGTGTTAAAGGTGGTTTTATCACAGGCATAGTATGTGGTGTTCTTTTAGGTCCATTAATGCCATTAGATACAAAAACAGGTGAAGTCCAAGAAACACTAAATTGGGTATTTAGAATGGGTGTATTTGTAATTGTGGGAGTATTTTCAGGGTTAATGGCGAATGTTTTTCGATATAATACCAAACGCATTATTGATTATTTAACGCATAACCAAGAAACAGGTATTCCTAATATTAGTGCTTTAACAAAAAACTATTTAATTAAAGAAGCTTTAGATGATGAAAATACTCAACTAGCATTTTCGATATTAATTAATAAATATGAAAATATTATCGAAGTCATATCGCGTGATCATTATAATGATTTAATCAAGCAAATTTATCATAATCTGCGTAGTAATTTACCACAAGAAACGCAAATCATTCAATCCGCAACGGATAAAATCTGGGTGGCGATTAAAGACCCAAACATTGAAGAATACATTAACAAAATACTCACAACTCTAAATGTCAGTTATTACATTAATAACATACCGCTTTTTGTGACTTTCTCAATAGGTGTGTGTCGACATCAAAATTATTATTCATTAATTGATACTTTTAAGAATGCAGATATGAGTGCTCGACGCGCGCAAAAGTATAATGTACCATATTTAATCTTTCAGAATGAACATTTTGAAAGTTTTCGCAATATTGAGTTATTAGGAATGTTTAGAAATGCCCTATATCAAGAAGAATTAAATCTTCATTATCAACCGAAAATATGTTTAAAAACCAACAAACCTATAGGAATAGAGGCATTACTCCGATGGAATCATCCTAAACACGGAGAAATAAAACCTTTAGAAATCATTCCTTTAATTGAAGAGACGGAATTAATCAACACATTATCATATTGGGTTTTAAAACGTAGTTTAGATACCGTAAGTAATCTCAGTAAACTTGATATAAAGATGAAAATATCTTTAAATATCTCACCAAAGAACCTAATGGATAAGAATTTCATTGATCGTGTAATTGATTTAGTAGACCATTATAATATTGATAATGAATATATCGAGTTTGAAATAACCGAGTCAGCGTTAATTGAAAACTTAGATTTATGTGCTAAACTTCTTAAACATATAAAGGACTATCGCATAGGGTTATCTATTGATGATTTTGGTATAGGTTACTCCTCATTATCTTACTTAAGCAATTTACCAGTTGATATCGTTAAAATTGACAGTTTCTTTATTAATCAAATGACCAAGGAAAAAGCAGTTCGTCATATCGTTCACTCGACGATTGAGCTTGTCCACGATTTAGGTATGAAAGTAGTAGCGGAAGGTGTTGAAAATCAAGAACAATTAGAAATCCTTAAAGGGATGAATTGTGATTATGTGCAAGGTTACTTATATGCAAAACCTATGAATGAGACTGATTTAATCAATTGGTACTTAGAATATCATAAGGAGGAGCGTATATAATAGTGACATCGGTTTGAGGAGGATAATATGACGGAAGTAACCTATGAAATCAAAGAAAAATTAGGCATTTTATCTGAAAGTAGTAAAGGTTGGGTTAAAGAACTCAATATCGTAAGTTGGAATGAACGCGAACCAAAATACGATTTACGGGAATGGAATCCTGAACATACCAGAATGGGCAAAGGGATAACTCTTACTAAAGAGGAATTACTTCAACTCAAAAATATAATTGATGACCTTGATTTGTAAGTATAAAAATACCTATAGAGAAAGAATCTATAGGTATTTTTCGGCTCTTTGTCAAATAGTGTTGGTGAAT
>JAAZCR010000294.1 GCA_012513195.1 Bacilli bacterium
CTATAAAACATACGTCCTTTGTCAGTACGATTAAAACTTAAGGCTAAAATTACTATTAATAAGATTCCTAAGACAACATATATAAGTTTTGTCTTCACAAAATCAGCAACATTTATGACAAACTTAGTAATTCCAGGTAGGTCTTGTCCCATAGACGAAAATGTCTCTTGGAAAGTTGGTACAACGAAATTTAACAAGAATATTGATACACCAATTGTCATCACAATTAGGAACAATGGATACATCATTGCCCCTTTGATATCACTGGTAGTCTTTAATTGTTTCTTGTAATAGATGTACATGTCATAAATTACATCTTCAAGTTTACCAATCATTTCTCCTACTTTAACCATTTCTACCATAAGTTTAGGGAACACTTTCTTATGCCGTGCGAGGGCTCTATGGAAAGGACTACCATTTCGGATATCTTGTAAGACATTGATAAGATATTTCTTAAGGTATTTATTTTGTGTTTGATCGATAATAATCTTCAAACTCTCAATAATTGAAAGACCTGCATGTAATAAGTTATAGAATTGGGATAAGAAGAACACTAAGTCTTGTTTAGAAACACCTGAAGTAACATTTATTTCTTTTCCTTTTAGAAAAGTAGTAAGTTTTAATTCAACTACTTCAAGGGGTACCATGTTATTAGTTTTTATTCTTCTTACAACTTCACCTTTATCACTTGCTTCCATGATGTCTGTAACGATATAGGCATCACGGTTACGAGCTTTATATCTATAATATGGCATACCATCACTCCTAATATGTTACTCTGAGAACTTCTTCAGTGGTGGTAATACCTTGGATAACCTTTTCAAATCCATCTTGGATGAGGGTCTTGAATCCATACTTAAATGCGGCTTCTCTGATATCTTGTTCCGTGCCACCTTTGTTTATGATGTGTCTAATTTCATCGTTGATTTCGAGAATTTCAAAAATCGCGACCCGTCCAGTATACCCCTTGAAGTTACAACTTGGACAACCTTTACCCGTATATACTTTTTCAATATCCATACCTACATTATGGTAGAGAATTTTTTCTCTTTCTGTGGCTGGTCGCCATTCACCACATTCCCGACAAGTCTTTCTTACCAACCGTTGAGCTACAACTCCAACTAATGATGAAGCAACTAAGAAGGGGTCAATACCCATATCGATTAACCGGGTAACTGTACCAGGTGAGTCATTGGTGTGAATTGTACTAAATACTAAGTGACCTGTTAAAGACGACCTAACCGCAATTTGCGCTGTTTCCGTATCCCGAATTTCCCCAATCATGATGATATTAGGGTCTTGCCGGAGGATGGATCTTAGTCCTGACGCAAAGGTCAAACCAACATCAGGATTTACTTGAATTTGGTTAACCCCTTTTAATTGAAGCTCGACTGGGTCTTCAATGGTAATTATGTTAACATCTTCAGTATTTAAGTCATTTAAGCACGCATAAAGTGTAGTTGATTTACCTGAACCTGTTGGTCCAGATACTAGAATAATACCATAAGGTCGCTTTATTAAGCTAGAAAATCGTTTAAAATTCTCTTCATTTAAACCTAATTTATTAATACTACCTAAGTTGTTCTTTAAGTTTAATAACCGTAAGACTAGTTTTTCACCATTAACAGTCGGAAGTGATGATACCCGTAAATCTAATTTGGTATTTTCTATAACCATCTTTATCCGACCATCCTGTGGTCTACGCGTTTCCGTAATATCTAATCCCGATATAATCTTAAAACGCGAAATCAATTGCTTTTCCATGATTTTCGGGAAGATTTTTTCAACATTTAATACACCATCAACCCGAAATCTTACAACTACTTCGTTTTCATGGGGATCAATATGTATATCTGATGCATTTTGCTTAACAGCCGATAACAACAACTGGTTAACTAAACGGATAAGAGGAGTATCGTCACCTTCAGCACCTTGTTCATCTTCATCTTCGCTATAGTTTAAGATAATTTTGTCTAAGGAACTGTTAATACCATAATATCTACTAATTGCTGTTTCAATTTCTGATTTGGGTGCCATCACAAGTTTAATATTATAACCTGTGATTAACCTTAAATCATCGACAACATAATAGTTTAATGGATCAGCTACCGCAACTACTAACTTACCTTCTTCAAAAGTTACGGGAACGACTAAATTTTCCCGTGCATACTCTTCAGAAATAAGTCTAAGAATTGATTCATTTAATTTATAATCGTTTAACGAGATCTTCTTAACTCCTAATTGGATTTCCAAAGCTTCCATTACTTGGTTTTCTGTCACATACCCAATTCTAATTAAAGTATCCCCCAATTTTTCATCAGGTTCCTTGACAGATATCGCAAACTCGATTTGTTCAGGAGTCACTAATCCTGATTCGATTAAGATATCCCCTATTCTTTTTTTTACACGTTTCATCGCCTATCACCTACCTATTTAGGCATATAAATGTATTCAAACTCATCGAAAATGAATGTTAGGTCAGGGTTATTATAATACTTAACTGTTCGATATAGTTTCGTATGATATCCGTTACGACTTGCTCCTACTTTAGTAACTATTTCATATTCAATTGTACTATTATAATCGCCCGCAGATCGTTTGTATCCGTATTCATTCACAAATGGTGGACCATAAAGACTAAAAACTAAATAATTTTCCCCATTCTCAACGGTATTAGTTACTCTAATATAGTAAGAATGACGATTGGGATTATAAAATGTTAAGTCTTTAATGGTTGAGAAGGAAATACCAGTAATATAAGTTGCTGGTTGACTTGTGACTGGATCATTTTTAACCGTTTCTTCGAAGGCATAATTTAACTCTACTAATGCTTCATAACCAATATAATCAGATTGTGGTTTGAAAATATCAGGTAAAGCGGAACTGTAATGTCTTTCAATATTTCTGAAGTTGGTATTTAATATCGTTTTAAAGATACCAGTCGCAAAGATTGATAACTCATTTTGAGTAAAATAATTACTTATAATATCGTTATATATCTCTGTACGTTTACCTTCTGTATAAACAACCTCATTAAAAGGTTTTTCTTTAAATGCTTCAATCAATAAATCAGCCAATGAAAACTGCGTCTTAGGTTTAATTTCAATTACATCGCCTAAGTAATAATTAAATTTATAGTTTACAAAATGACTTGCATCGGCATAGTTTATTTTAACTTGATGTAAGTAATTTTCTTGACTCACAGTTTCATCAATAAACGGTCCAATATCGATATAAATCTCTTTGAATAAAAAACTTACATATTTAATTACTTCTCTTTCTAACGCTTCATAATCAAAATCAGTAAATTTAATATACTTATCACTTCTAATTAGATTTTCTATGTACCCCTCTTCAACAGAAACATATATAATATTAATCCCTGCATTATAATCCATTTGTCTACCATCTTGTACTCTTTGAATTGACCTTTCAATATCGAAACTAAACTTAGTATGATCTAAATATAGACGATAGGAATCATTTTGATAACTTAGGGCTATCATTGGTCCTTCTTTTCTTTCCCCATCTACTATATAAGAATTATTACGCCATTTACGAATCGCATTAGCCAAGTCATTCTCAGCTTGCGAGGAAGTACGCCCACCTATGTATACATACCCAACTTGGGTTCCATCTTTATATGGAGTAATAATATTATTGTCTAAGGAAAAGATAACCAACCAAATAATTACGCCTGTTAAAATGACTAAAAAAACTATTATTGCGTATAGATTTTTTCGTTTACTCAAGAGTTTCACCTACTCTTCTATATCATAATGTGATATAATATTATTAATTAATTATACTATATAATAAGTAATTTATCCACAGGAAATGCTATAAATGGGAGGGAAAATGATGGGAAAAGCAAAGATTTTGTCGAAAATAGGTGCATCGTTACTTGAGGTTATCGCAGCTGTAGCGATCGCAAGTACAGCCCTTTTATTGGTCTATAATGTACTTAATTATAATGTACGACAAAATGGTATAAATCATGATAAAGTTAGAAACACCAATGTGGCTTATGGTGCTTTGAATTATCTGACTAATTATGACTTTGCGACGCTTGAAGAGTATTTAATCGATAACACACCGAACATGTACATAAGAATTACTGGGGCAAGTTGTAGTACTGCCTACTTTCCTGATACCCAAACCTGTCTAGGTGTGTTAAATCCCACCCTAAGCAACAAATCTTACACCAATGATGATATCATTATTTTCATCTTTCCTTATAGGCAGAAACTTGCTATAACAAACCTAAGAGAATACATTATCAATCCTGATAATTATCGAGATAAGACTGTTCCTCCTGTTTTAGAAAATTTTATAAATATAGAACGAGAGAACGCAAATGATTATACTACTGATTATAGTGAAATTAATGTATATTCGGTATTAGTATATGTCAAAAGTGGTATTAGTCATAAATATGACATTTGTTTACATGGGGTGATAACACGTGATTAAAAATAAAAAAGGTGTTACCCTCATGGAACTCCTAGCATATATAACGTTAATTGGGATCATTGGTACTTTACTAACAGGTACCTTCATTCTTGGCATTCGTTCATATGATCGCGTTAATGGTCAAGGAGCACTTGATCAAGAAGCCAATTTTATTAACTCAATTCTCTACTCTGCTATTCAATCATTCCAACCACAATATATTCGATATTGCGACAGAGGAAATGAATTCAGTAATTGTGTTGAATTAGTTGTTGATACAGTCTGGGAAATTGATGAAAATACAGGAATACTAGTTCAAAAACCCGTTCCATCAGAAGATCGGTACTTAAGAATATGGATCAACCCTGAAGATAATGGCTTATATCTTAATAATACTAAAATCAATAACGATGGTTATCAAGTTATCTACCATAAGATTATAGATGGTGAAGTTGACGAAAGCCAAGTTGATTCTTATATATCTTATAACTGTAATATTATCGGTGGCGAGACATGCCAAAAATTTACCTTAAGAATACGCTTAGCACTTAAAGCGGATAAACCACGCTATAAGTCGCGCATAATTGTATATGAAAGTAGGTTTGCCTACTAATGGAGTTGAGGAATATGTTGAACAAAAAAGGTTATGTATTAGTATATGCACTAGCTTTAATTACAGTATTATTGTTATTAGTTGCTTCCCTAACCCACATAACGATGTCTCGCACTGTCTGGGCTAATCGTCAAGTTGCCTTAATAAACGAAACTGTGCAAGCGCGTCGTGTAATCGACCTTGTTACAGTTGAACTTGAAAACCGTTTGAATAATTACCGCAAAGAGTTATATCATTTTATGGATGATATCGATGCATATTTTAATGGTGAAGATGAAACAGCACCATTCCGTGACATCGAAAAATTCTTTTCAGTTCCTGGTGAGTATGAAATCATCATACGTGATTTAACAGAAGAACCATGTCAATTCAGTGAAATTAAGGATCCTAATGCTAAAGCTTGTTTTGATAAAGAAGATTATAATCCTTCACCTTATACTCGACCATATGATATTGTTTATAATGGTCGTAACATAATAGCCCAAAAACGCTTCTTTATTTCTATTATACCTTCTTTTCTCTACTTCGCATTAGGTTCAAAAAGCGATATTAATCTTCATGGGGGAGCCTACATCGAAGGGGATATCTTTGTTAATCGTAATTTTTACTTTGCTAACTCAGCGAATTACTTAGTAGATGATAATGCTTATAATATCATAAGTACATTCCCTTCTTTCCATCCAGATTCAAAAATATTATATAGTGATTCAAAGAAGTTTAACATGTATTATTGTTACCAAACCGAAACTAATCCTTGTTTTACAGGATTAGAAGATGGTAATTTCTATCGCATAAAGAGTAATGAACAAGAAGAAGTATCATTTCAACCAACACTCGATACAACTCAACTCGCAGTAGATGTTGCATCAACTCCGCCAAGAATTGCCAAATATGATTATCGTTTCTTAGATGTCTTTTTTGAAGAGTCATTTATCCACTATCTAAATGACGCTATATTTCCAGAGCCAGATGAAACAAATAAGCATGAATGGATTACTTTAGGAGCGAATGAACTAACTCGTGATTACTTGGCAGATCAACTAAGAGGATACATGAGTTATTTAATCGAAGAAACCAATCCTTTAAATATTACTTCATATAATAATATTAATCGCTCGGTGTATTTTAATGGTGATTTAGTGTTGGAAGCTTTGAACTTCGTTGATGGTGGGGAAACTGGTGTCTTTGAAATTCGCACAGATGTAAGAAGTCATGAAGACTATTATACCTTCACTTTCAATGATGATGAATGGATAATTGTAAATGGTGATTTAACGATAAAGAATTTGAACCCTAACATTAACCCTATTCTTATAGATGCTAACTTCCTAGTTTTAGGAAACATTATTATCACTGGAAATGTTCTTCTAAGTAGTTCAACCTATGTATTAGGTGAAGCAATTATCCATGATGCTAATATTAACTTAGTACCTGAATTAGAGTTTGAAAAAACAATTTATGATAAAGACTACGATAATGATTCAAATACCATCACCGTATATAATAACTTAGTATTATCCGTTAATGGTAATATCCAATTTTCAAGAATCAATGAATTTCAAAATGATAATTTAGGTAAATCACAATTTACTCCTAGTATTAGAGGATTCTTCTTCTCAAACAGTTATATTCAAGCATATACTATTTCTTCTTATCTAGTTATTGAAGGTGGTATCTTCAGCCAAGATAGTAAAAATGTAGTTGATGGTGAAGTTCGTGAAAATGAATACATTCAACTTATTGGCGAAGATGAAACGCCTGATGAATACAATTCCACTAATTCCATCGGGTTATTGGTTAATAGTATTAGAGGTGAAGTGGCCCCTGGAGATGCTAATTTCCAACCATTTAGATTTTATCGTACTGGTATACCTGAAGATTATGCTAACTTTATAAGCATCTCTAATGCCCGTTTCGTATTACTATATAGCCCTTCCGTAATCCAACATCAGCCAAAAGGATTGCCCTTAAATAATCAAGTAAACTATGTAATAGAAGATATTAAAATTATAAGAAAATAAAGATAAAAACCTAATACTTGTTTATCAAAGTATTAGGTTTTTTAGTTTGATAATCTGATATAAGTGAAAAAATAGGAGGATTAATCCTCCTATTTTTATGCATTAACTTGCATTATCACCCTTGTCATAGATTGGTTCAACTACTTTGCGAATGATAATATTTGCTTCATCAATTACCGTTATTTCACTGCCGTCTTTATAGGTTTGGGTAATATATACTCTGATATGTACTGTACCATCAGTATTAATCTTATTAGTGATTAGAGTATGACCCATTAATTCTGCAAGGTTAGGATCAGACATTTCTACGATTTCGAACTCGATTCTTAAGTCATTGATATCGATGACATCTGGTAAGATGACTAAGTATTTAGTTAGATTAATGTTGAACCCTTGATAGAATTTCACTGTATTATTCTTAAATTCTGTTACGAAACCTGATTCATTACTTATACGGTCATAGACCTTAACGACTAATTGAGCAGTACTGTCATTTGGTAAGTTAGCTTGAATAATAACTTTACCGATATTAAGCGCTTCAATTGTTCGTTCTGGATAAATAGCGATTATCTCTTTATTATTAATAGCTTTAATTACTACATCGTTCAATGTATAACCATTATTTAGTTCAATAATACTATCGAGATTGAATGTTTCTCCAATAAAGAGGACGAGTTCTTTTTGAGTAAACTTGATATCCCGTTGTTCGTCAACAATAATGGTTACATAGGTTTCAATGACATTACCATCTACATCATAACCATAGAATTTATATTCTGCATAGCCTTGTTGTAATCCATGAATCATATAGAAATTATTATTTCCAGTGATTTCTACAATGTCTGGATTACCACTAATGTATTTATATAAGATGTTGCGATAATGTTCTGGTAATTGTAATGCATAATCTTCGCCTACATATAAAGAAATTGTCGGGATATTCAAGACCGTTATAGGTACATAACTAAGGATATCGAATGTTCGATCTACTCTATTTCCAAAGATATCGATAACTTCAATACTGAACTCACCTGTACCTACTTCACTAGCCCTAATATACTTGCCATCTGTTAAGACAAAGTTACTATCATGAGAAGTGAATGAAATCTGTTTAATTAGAGTATGTTCACCAAAACTGAACATATCAGCTAAGTTGCGTGATTCCCCAAATGGTATGAATAAGAATTTATTAAAGACTGGAGATACTCTTCCTTCGATTGAATATAAAGCTGTGAAGTTAGCACTGGTATTAGTTAAGGCGGCTGTATCTGAACCAATACCATTGAATGTTAAGATTGGTGCTCCAAAACTCATACTTCCTGGATTATTGGCTTCAAACTCTACTGTAAATGTCTTATTATTACTTGATACTGGTACATACATATCATCTACTAATTGATATGTAATGTTACCTAAATCGATTGTTAAGACATTATCTACAACTTTATCCTTATATGGTGAATTTGTGATGATGATACCTTGTGGTATTGATTGCGTTAATATCATGTTACGCAATGTAAGTGTTGTTGGTAGGTTGCCACTAACATTACTTACATCAATACTACCAAAC
>JAAZCR010000295.1 GCA_012513195.1 Bacilli bacterium
CAGTAGTACTTGCTTCCTGTAAGAAAAAACCAAAAGAAAAAGTAGTCGCGAAAATTGAAGGAGCAGACACACCTATTATTATTGAATTTGGTAATCCATTACCAAACTTAATGGAAGGTGTTACAGCTTCTGAAAAAGATGGTGCAGTCGACTTAACAAGCAAGATCACTGTTACTCACAATGTCGACGTTTCAAAATGGGGCGTATACGATGTTACTTACAAAGTAAAGAGTAGTAGTGGTCATGTAACAAGAGTTGACCGCAAAGCCATCGTAGGGGAATTTGCGAACTACGATAACATCAGTTTCAAATTCTATCCAGCAGACTTAAGACACACATTCTTCGCTGCAGCGGAAAAATGGTTACTTGAAACAATGACTGGTGGCATACCAATTCAAGCTAACTCTGGTTTCCAAATGTTCAGTGACAGAATGCAATTAGTATTAGAAGAATACGATCCAATTATGGGATTCGCTACTTTATATGCTGATATGAACAAGACTGACGAACAAGTTACCATGGACGACGGTAACCCTGGTCAACCTGGTAAGAAAACTTATCGTCAAGCTTGGGGTAGCACTCCAAAGACAATGATGCACTGGTTATATGATGACTCTGTAAGTAGTGACTTATTAACACTCGTATTAGATGCATTATATGACTACCAATTCACTACTGGTACAGATTATGACTTATTACCTTCAATGGCTGCTGAGTTACCAGAACCTGTTAATCCAGTACAATTAGAATACAACCCTGATTTAGTAGTATCTAAGGTATGGCGTGTTAAATTACGTGATGACCTCAAATGGACATTCCATCCAAATACTCCAAATAAAGACAACTTAAAACAAACAATCGATGCTAATGACTTCATTTGGACATACAAAGAAGCATTAGATCAAGGTTGGTTCCGTGCTATTTCTGGTGGTGGCGACTTCTTCTCTAGTACACAAGAAATCGTCAACGCTAAAGCTTACTATGATGCTAGAAAGACTCCAGATCCAAGTGACGATATTCCATGGGATCAAGTAGGATTAAAAGCTATCGATGACCATACACTTGAATTCCATTTCGTCAACTTAATGAGTGAATGGAACGTTAAATATTGGTTAGCTTCATTCACAATGGGTCCAATTCACAAAGAATTATATGAAAGCCTCTGGGAAGGCGAAGGCGAAAACAGAGTCAATAAATATGGTACTGCACCTCAATACACTGCATTCAATGGTGCATTCTATGTAGATTATTTTGAAACGGATAAGATGATTCGTTTAGTCAAGAACGAAAACTTCCATGGCAAAGACAAGATTAAGTTTGACGGCATTAACATTGCGATTATTTCTGACCCACAAATGCGTTTCCAAGAATTCTTAGCTGGTAAGCTCGATGTTACTGCTGTACCTTCAACAAGATATCCTGAATATAAAGATGATCCACGGATTAAGAAAGTTCCTGGAGCTACAACATTCCGTCTCTCACTCAACGGTAACGGAACTGTTGAAAAACAAAAAGAAGATGCAGCTGGTCCAAGAGAAGCTGACGGTTCATTTGTACCAGAACCAATCTTAGCTAGACCTTCATTCAAGAAAGCATTATACTTCGCAATTGATAGATATAAGTTAGCTTATGATATTATTAAGACTGTTGACCCACAAATGTATCACTTTACAAGTGCTTACATTGTAGATGCTTCTACATTTACTTCATTCCGTGAAACACCACAAGGTGTAGCAGTTGGCCAAGGCTTTTCACCAGATACATATGGTTACAATGAACAAGTAGCTAAAGCATTATGGGAAAAAGCTCTTGATGAAGTAATGGAAGATGGCTACTACAAGAAGGGTGACACAATCCACTTAACATTATCAATTCAAGCTAATAGTGAAGCCATGACATTACTTGGCAACTACTTAGAAGAACAATTCGAAAAATTATTCGTAAGTGAAAAATATAACATTAAAGTTGATGTTGAAGTCATTCCATTAGCATTCCCAGATAACTACTATGCTGCCGTACTAATCGGTGCTGTAGACATGGGTATTGGTGGTATCTCCGGTTCAACATTAGATGCTGCTAGTTTCTTAGAGGTTTACTGCTCAGACAACCGCGGTGGCTTCACAATGGACTGGGGTATTGACACAACACAACCAGAAATCTTAGTTGAGTATCAAGACTATGTAGATGGTCAACTCGTAACTAAGAGAGAATTCTGGTCATTCGATGCAATTGTTTCAGCATTGAATGGTACAGTAACTGTACGTGATGGTATGGAAGTTAAATAATCTTTCCAGCACCATTTGCTAGGTTCAGTCTAATTCACGACATTTAGAAAAGAGGAAGCAAACCATCTTGATTACTTCTGGGTGGTTTGCTTCTTATTTATTGAACCTCAATAATTCTTTGTTAATTATTCGATTTAAATTAATAAAAAAACTAATGGAAAAATAACCCAAGAAAAATGTTTCCCAGAAAAAATTGACTTTTTCGTAAAAATCAATATAATAAAATAATACGAGCAAACATTTTTTATTAGTTTGGAATAATTAGCAAAGAATTTAGAAAAAAATTTAAAAGAAAGTAGGAGAAACAAGTGCTGAGATACATCATTATCAGATTTATCTGGATTTTTATCGTTTTATTCACTTTCCTATCTATCTTGTTTGTTACTATCAGACTTGTTCCTGAGTATCCGCCAACCGATAAGGATCAAAAAGAAATCTATTATGAAAAACTAAGAGCTGACGGTTATTATTATACCGAGGTCATCAAAGATCCAGCTGAAGTGGCGAGAATACGGAGAGGGCAACATGACCCTTGCAAGAAATGCTACTACAAAGATGAAACAAACCAATACCGCGTATATAAGCCAGTTCCAATTGCGTCACAATATGTACGCTGGGTAAAGAACGTTTTAGGACACTGGAATTGGGGCGTTTCTACACGGGTTCAGCCTAATAGGGGCGTTTTTGAATTGGCAAAGGAAAGATTGCCACACACATTGAAACTTAACCTTATTGCCTTATTTATTTACATACCGATTGGATTTACATTTGGTATAATTGCAGCCTTAAAGAAAGACAAATTAGTTGACAATATCATTTCTTTAGGGGTAATGATTTTTATCTCGATTCCAAACTTCGTTTTACTGTTTATTTTTATTCTCGTATTTGCTTACGGTTTCAAATGGTTACCAACCAACTGGTTATCTAGCGACATCAAGGGTATAGGTCAGTATACCCAATTGATATTACCAGTTCTTGCATTATCATTTGGTGAAATTGCATATCTAACCAGATTAACACGGGCAGAATTAACCGAAGTATTAACCTCTGAATTCTTACTGCTTGCTCGCACTAAAGGTTTAACAAGACGTCAAGCTGTTGTTAGACACGCTCTACGTAACTCCTTAGTACCACTAGTACCATCAATTATTTTCTCTTTCGTCGCTTTAGTTAGTGGTTCAATGGTTATCGAAAGAGTATATAGTATTCCAGGCATGGGTAGTTTATATTTCCAAGCCTTGACTTTAGGTAACATGGATTATAACGTCATCTTAGCTTTATCAGCATTCTATACATCAATCAGCTTATTTGCAGTCTTGTTGGTTGACTTATCTTACGGTTTAGTTGACCCACGGATTAGAATGGGGGCTAGAAAATGATTAATGAAAAGGAAAATATTTACGAAACAAAGTCAATACCCCATGTGGACCCATCAATGTTTGAGTTCGTCCAAGTAGACGAAAGAATCTTTGATAAGAAATTTGAAACAAAACCAATTGGTTACTTTAAAGATGCGATGATTCGATTTACAAAAAATAAAACGAACGTAACTGCATCAATTATTCTAGCTATTCTCATCTTGTTATCGATTATCGTACCAGTTATTACACCTAAAAACTATAAGAGAATGGAAGATCAAGTAGCTTTCTTACCACCAAGAGTACCATTAATTGAAAAATTAGGTATTCTCGATGGTATTGTTAAGTATACAGATCAACCTGTTAGAAGAGAAACTATTGATCCTGATACAGGAATTGGTTTACCAGAAGGTAAATTACCCCAATTCATTATTCCAGGTTCAGTAAAAATGTATACTAGACCTTGTCATGAAAAGAATGAATTCTGTTATGATGGGGTAAATATTGTTAGATTAAGAGAACCAGGTACAGCAACTTTACAAGCTAAAAATGCTTATTCATTTGTAGTTGCTAATAATCCAATTTTAGAAGTTAAAGTAACAGAAATATTTGGTACAAACACTAAAGCAGTAATTCGCTTAGCGTTAGCACCAAATAACGCTCTTGATTTAGGTGAAATTACCGAACCAGGTACATATAGATTCAATATTAATGATTTGTTAAGTCCTGAAGAAGATTTCGATGCTAGGGTTCAAGTCGTTGCCTCATCTGATATTCAAGATGGTAGTGTAACGATGGAATACATTAAACTCTTTGATTCTTCAAGTGAAGAACCAATTGTTGATGAAAATGGTTATTATTTCTCTGTTAATTATGTAATGTATCAAGGTAATGGTATTTTTGAAAGAGCTAACGGTATTTATTATCGTGCTGATTTCGAATATAACATTTATGCTGATCGCTTCTTTGAAAGACGCGAAAGAGCGATGAGTGAAGATCAATACCTTAGCATTATAAATGCTAATCCAAGTGCTTGTGTAGTAGTTCCTAACTCAGAAGAATATCCTGATGTATTAATAACATATAAAGAAGGCTGTCCAATTAAACGTGTTGTAAAACAAAATGAACCAATGGTTGTCGATGGAAAGACATATAATACATACGATGTTGTATTAGATTATATGAGATATATGGGTTATGAAAAGATTCCATATTATCTCTTCGGAACTGACTATGAAGGTAAGGACTATTTCGCCTTATTATGGTACGGTTTAAGAACATCATTATTTGTTGGTGTTGTTGTTGCCTTCATCAATATTTCCATTGGTATCGTCTACGGTGCGATTGAAGGCTACTATGGTGGTTGGGTAGACCTCTTAATGGAACGGTTTACCGAAATCATCGGACGGATCCCCTTCTTAGTTTGGTTATCCTTCTTCCTCTTATTGTTCAAGAAACCAGGACCAACCATGTTAATCTTATTATTAACAGTAACAGGATGGTTGGGTGTAGCATCGGTTACCCGGACACAGTTCTATCGTTATAAAGGACGTGAATACGTCTTAGCATCACGGACACTTGGTGCGAAGGACTCACGGATTATCTTCCGTCATATCTTACCAAACGGTATTGGTACGATTATTACCGCCAGTGTCTTAATGGTTCCTGCGGTAATCTTCTCCGAATCAACAGTATCTTATCTAGGATACGGTATCGGTCGTGGTACATCCATTAATCTCGGATTGTTCGAGTTATCTGGTACTTCCATCGGGGTTCTCCTCGCTGAAGGTCGTACATACATCGTTGATAAACCATACTTATTAGTATATCCAACAATAATCATCTCGATTCTCATGATTACCTTTAACATGTTTGGTAATGCACTAAGAGATGCATTCAATCCATCATTAAGGGGGTCAGAATAATGAACACCACTAATAGACGTGTAAAACTCTCTGTTCGTGACCTAACAGTTTCATTCCGTACCATTCAAGGATATGTACGTGCCGTACGTGGAGTTAGTTTTGATTTATATGAAGGTGAAACGCTAGCCATCGTCGGTGAATCTGGTAGTGGTAAATCCGTATCAAGTAAAGCTA
>JAAZCR010000296.1 GCA_012513195.1 Bacilli bacterium
GCGGTTAGGCATGAAGTGTTTGTTGTAACTACCAAAGGTTAAGCGTTCTAAGAACTTACCTGGGGCTTTTTCACCTTTAAATACACAAGCGAGTTTTCCTAATAACGCCCCCAATTTTAACATTTTAAAACCATAGTTACTACCACTTAAAATAGCGCCATCAACTTTATTGTACATTTGTAAATACCTTAACGTCACAAATGAACCCATACTATGACCTAATAAATAAACTTTGTGGTTGGGGAACCGTTCTTTCACATGATTCACTACACGGTCAAGGTCATAGACCATTTTATTAAATCCATCTCTCCCTAAATAACCTTTTTCTTCATCCTTAAGGAGTGATTTGCCATGACCACGATGATCATAAGTAAAAACGCCATAATTTTGTGAATTTAAGTAAGTCGCAAACTCATGATATCGTTCACTGTGCTCACACATGCCGTGCACGCAGATGACAATCCCTTTCATGTCATCTAATAAATACTCATTGACATTAAGTTCAATATCTTCATAACCAAGTAACTTATAATTGTTCATTTTTAGACCTCCCATCCCTCTTATTATAATTGTAACATATATTTTTAAAAGTTAGTAAATAATCTTGCAGTATTTGTTCAATTGTTTTAAACTATAGGAAGGAGATAGAGAGGTGGAAACATGCTAGAGTTAATACAGGGATTATCAGATTCAATACTTAACAATCTAAAACTATACCAAGTGAATCAAAATGACATTATTATCGCCGCTAAAGGCGATTTAGATTTATCTGGGTATTGTAGTACTAGTTATGTTTTAGGAACAAAAGAAGCATTAATCACAATTATCGGAGATGGAGATAAAGTAACTTACTTAGAAAACAAAGATATTGAAAAACTATCTTGCGAACAATTAGTGAGTACAGGATTGTTAATCGCCACCGTCGAAGGTGTTGATTATATACTATGTCAATTTACAAATAGTTGTTTACGAGAATTTAGTTTGTTATGCCGACTCTTTGAAAAAATAAAACAAGGACAAGTTTTAGAAGAAAAGGATTATAAAATGCATGAACTACCACTAACTTGCCCAAAATGTGGTAGTTTCTATGAAGATCCTGTGCGGAAGATCTGTCCTAAATGTTTCGATAAACGGAAAATCTTTTTTCGCGTCTTATCATATGTTCCTAAATATAAATTTCATATCACCATTATGTTAATTTTAATGCTTATATCGAGTGCGTTAAACGTCTTTATTCCTTATCTTACTGGCAATATCTTCTATGATGAAGTCTTGAAACAAGGTGGTAGTTTATTTGGAAAAATCGCCTTTATTGTAATAAGCATCGCCCTTGTTAAATTGCTCGCGACAATAATTAGTATTTTATATGGAAGAATTAACTCAACCTTTTCAAGTAAAGTAATTTATGATTTGAAAACTGAGATCTTCAACGCCCTTCAGAAACTATCGTTAAGTTTCTTTAATAGTAAACAAACTGGTACTTTGATGAATAACGTGAATGGCGATGCGATGAATCTCCAATACTTCTTCCATGATGGTGTACCTTACTTCATTGTCAATATCATTCAGTTTATCGGTATATTTACTGTCATGATGATTATTAACTGGAAATTAACACTACTTGCACTTATTCCTATACCTTTAGTAACCTATGCCTTACGAAAACTCTTCCCAGTTCTTGGAGTCTTATACTCACGTATGTTTAGACAAAATAGCTCGTTGAACTCTATTATTAGCGATTCAATCAATGGATCACGCGTAGTAAAAGCCTTTGGTCGGGAAGAGGCAGAAATCAAGCGATTTAGCGTAGTTAATCGTAAAAATTATGAAGTAAATGTCAATGTTAATCGTATAAATCAAACGGTTTTCCCACTTATCTATTTCTTTATGGGAACAAGTAGCCTTATCATTTGGAGCGTTGGTTCTTGGCTAGTTGTCAATGACCAGTTGACATTCGGTTCCTTGATATCATTTACTGGTTATATTGGCATGTTACTAGGACCACTAGAATTCATGACCAGAATAACCGATTGGTGGAGTAACTGTATGAACTCCGCTTCAAGAATCTTTGAAATTCTTGATACTGTACCCGAAGTAGAAGAACATAAAGATGCGATAAAACTACCCAACATTAAAGGAGATATTACTTTTAAGAATGTCAATTTTGAATATGAACCTAATAAGCCTATATTAAAAGATATTAATTTTGAGATTAAAGCTGGCGAAATGATTGGCGTAGTCGGTCATACTGGCGCTGGTAAATCCACTCTCGCTAATCTTATCTGTCGGTTATATGATGTCAAAGAAGGACAAATTCTCATTGATGGAGTTGACATACGCGAAATCAGCCTTCAAAGTCTACACACCCAAATCGGTTTTGTTTTACAAGAAACTTACCTTTTTATGGGAAGTATAGCAGAAAATATAGCCTATGCCAAACCTAATGCGACAAGAGAAGAAATAATCGAAGCGGCAAAAATCGCTAATGCGCACGACTTTATCATGAAATTACCTGAAGGTTACGATACCATCATTGGTGTTCGTGGTCAAAGTCTTTCTGGAGGAGAAAAACAAAGAATAGCGATTGCACGGGCAGTACTATTAAATCCACGCATTCTTATTCTCGATGAAGCGACCGCTAGTTTAGATACAGAAACAGAAAAACAAATTCAAGAAGCTTTAGAACGTTTAGTTAAAGGTAGAACGACGATTTCGATAGCTCACCGTCTTTCTACCCTCCGAAATGCGGACCGCTTATTTGTATTAGAAAATGGTCAAATAAAAGAAAGCGGCACGCATGAGGAATTAATGAAACTCAAAGGAAATTACTTTAATTTAGTCAAAAAACAAAATGAAGCTTTACGCTTAAGGGGGGTTTAAAATGAGCGAAATCACTTATCTAAAACCAAAAAATGCTAAATTCTTCCGAAATAATAATGGTTTCCTTGGTCTTAAATTTAATGATGTAGAATATTCACGGGTAAACTTAATCAAGGCCTTCCCTTTTAGTTATGAGAATAAATTTATTTCTGTGCGTGATAAAGAACAAAATGAAATTGGGATTATTGAAGACATAAGTTTATTTCCTGAAGAAGTTCAAAAACTATTTACAGAAGAAATCGAACGTCGTTATTATCTACCCAAAATAACGAAAATCTATTCTATAAAAGATGAGTTTGGTTATAGTAATTGGGAAGTAGAAACCAATTACGGTCGTCGTAAGTTCACCATCCGCCGTGACCCTAACAATTTTGTCAATATTAAAGCAAATATGATTCTTATTATTGATGTCGATGGTAATCGATACGAAATCCCAGATTACACTAAGCTCGATAAAAAGAGTTTTAAGAAAATCGAGTTGTTGTTGTAGGTGGATGTATGAAGTTATTATATAAATTACCGCAAGACATCGAAACGCGTATTAAAGAAGATGGTGAACAGATCCTTTGTGCGACACCCTATGATTTAGAAATTCAACAGCCTGTAAATGGATTCTTTGTGGTAACGAGATCTTATTTCTATATATTTAAGAATAAGGAACTAATTAGAAAAGAAAAAATAACCCGCTATAAAGAGTACCATCATGTTTTAGCGGTAGGATTTGGACATCTAGAGGCAAGTAACGATGAAGAAGAAACACTACTTATTAGTTTTTCGATGCGACATGTCAATCGCTATCAGTCCATCGCCACTATCTTAAACTCCATTGTTGAAAATCACGTACCAAAAATAGTTAGCGATGATGAGGAAAACAATTGTCCAAAATGTGGTAGACCCTATCGCTTTGGTTCACGGGTTTGTCGGCATTGTTTAAATAAAAAAGTTGTTTTTAAGCGACTTTATACCATTATAAAACCTTATTTATTACCATTATTCCTTTCCTTATTCCTGATGTGGTCAATCACTGGAATTAATCTCGTAACACCAACCTTGCACCGCATTTTAGTTAATGACTACTTAACGCCCAAAAATAAAAACTTAACGGCGATTCTACTTATCATCGGTGGAATTGGCTTATGTAGTCTTGCCAATACAGTAATTAACGTGATAAAAAATCGTTTGATGATTAAAGTGAGCGCTAGTATAACCTATGATTTAAGACAAACCGTCTATACTAAAATTCAATCATTATCGATAAGTTACATTGAAAATCGTAAAACAGGGGAACTGATGAATCGCATTACTGGCGATACTAACCGTGTCCAACATTTCATTTCCAATGAAATCTCCATAGGCATTACACAACTATTAACATTAGTAGTAGTGACAATTTTACTACTTGTTCTAAATTGGAAGATGGCTCTCTTTATTTTGATACCCGTACCTTTCATCATTTTATACTTCCGCTTTATGAATCAAACTTTTAGAAGCATGTATCATTCTCAATGGCGTATTTCTGACCGTGCTAATTCCTTACTTCACGATATCTTAAGCGGCATTAGAGTCGTTAAAGCCTTTGGAATGGAAGAGAAGGAAGTCAGTCGTTTCTCAAAGATAAGCAAAACACTCTCCGATGTCACTGCTAATAATGAAAAACGGTATAACACCATTTTCCCATTTTTAAATTATTTAATGGGAATTGGGAGTTTCTTTATCCTCTATTATGGTGGCTCTTTAATCCTAAAGGAAAAACTTCAGTTGGGTGATTTGATTCAATTTACCCAATATTCCCAATTAATCTATGGTCCTTTAGGTTGGTTAACCTTTTTCCCTCGTTCATTCACCAATGCTTTAACAGCGACAGAACGCATCTTTGAAATTTTAGAGGAGGAACCAAAAGTCAAAAACCTCGCCCCTGAGACCAATTTACCCATTGAAGGTAATGTGAAAGTTGATCATGTAACCTTTGGTTATCGCCCATATGATCCTGTTCTCAAAGACATTAATTTAGAAGTCAAACCAGGAGAAATGATTGGTTTAGTTGGTCACTCTGGTGCGGGTAAATCAACGATGATTAATCTCATTATGCGCTTATATGATGTGGATGAAGGTAAAATTTTAATTGATAATCGTGATATTAAAGAGATTAATCAAAAAGATCTTCGTTCGCAAATGGGTGTAGTATTACAGGAAACTTTCTTATTCGCAGGAACCATATATCAAAATATCGTCTATGCCCGTCCTAATGCGACATTAGAAGAAGTTATAAAAGCAGCTAAAATCGCCAATGCTCATGACTTTATTATGAAATTACCCGATGCCTATGATACTCGCATTGGTGAGAAAGGTGTGCGTTTATCTGGAGGAGAAAAACAACGGATTGCGATTGCGCGCGCAATATTAAATAATCCCAAGATTCTCATCCTCGATGAAGCCACTGCCTCAGTAGATACAGAAACGGAATACATCATTCAAGAAGCTTTAGGAAGATTAATTAAAGATCGGACAACATTTGCGATTGCGCATCGTTTATCCACATTAAGAAATGCGACTAAACTCATTGTGTTAGACAAAGGTAAAGTAATCGAATATGGTACCCATGATGAATTACTGAAAAAGCAAGGTAAATATTATCAACTAGTAATGGCCCAAAAAGAACTAACTAAAACTAGAGAATAAAAGAAAAAGCAGCTTAATTTAAGTGTTAAGCTGCTTTTTTAATGCTGTTATTATCATTTCTTTGGTGATAATACCTTCTCTAAGTACTTTTATTTCTTCATTTTCCATAGTCACTACTGTTGAAGGTATACCAATATCTGTTAAACCACCATTGATGATGATATCAATCTTATCACCTAATTCATTAATAACATCATCCGCATTATTAAGACTACTACTACCTGAAATGTTTGCTGAAGTCGTGGCTAATGGCCCTATCGCTTGAAGTATTTCTAAAGCGATGGGATGATTTGGTATTCTTACTCCGATTGTAGGTAGACCACTTGTGACATAATCAGGAATAATGGAATTTTTCGGTAATACAACAGTTAATGCGCCTGGTAGAAAGGTCTTAATTAATATTTCCATTTGTGGTGGAATATAGGATGTAACTTGTTTAATTTGGTTGATATTAGCACATAGAATTGGTAAAGGTTTATTATGTGGCCTATGCTTAGATTGATAAATCTTGTTTATCGCTATTTCATTAAAGGGATTAGCACCAATCCCATATACCGTGTCGGTGGGAAAAGCGATAATATCTGTTTCTTTATATTCCCTTAATGCTTCCTTTACTGCACTTACATCATATATTTTGGCCATTTTATCGCCTACTTTATAATTAACGAAGTTCCAGTCATTTCTTTAGGTTTTTCTAATCCTAACAATTCTAACATGGTTGGCGCAATATCACCAAGGTTACCACCTTCACGAACCTTTATACCTTTATGAGTAATGATAACAGGTACAGGGTTGGTAGTATGCGCTGTTTGTGGCTTATTATTTTCATCTAACATTTGTTCAGCGTTACCATGATCCGCAGTCACAATAGCGACGCCACCTTTTTGAAGGACTTTTTCCACTACTTTACCCATGCATTCATCAACAGCTTCGACAGCTTTAATAGCCGCAGGGATAACGCCAGTATGTCCAACCATATCGCAGTTAGCGTAGTTTAAGATGATGACATTTAAATCATCGCGATCGAGTTCTTTGAGTACTGTTTCAGTTACTTCATAAGCTGCCATTTCTGGTTTTAAATCGAAAGTGGCAACAGCTGGTGAAGGAATAAGTATTCTTTTAGATCCAGGAATTTCTTTATCCACACCACCATCAAAGAAGAACGTTACATGAGCATATTTTTGGGTTTCTGCAATTCTTAATTGTGTTAATCCTAAACTAGAAATGTAGTCGCCAAAAGTATTGCTTAAATCTTGTAAGCCATAGGCAATATCACCAATGACACTTTCCGCATAATGCATCATGCATACAAAATGGATGTTACGAGGACCTTTGGAAGTATCAAGTACTGCTTTACTTTCGCGCGCTAACGCTTTAACTCCATCAGGATTAGAGAAAGCTGTCGCGATTTGAATAGCACGGTCAGGACGGAAGTTCGCAAAGATAATCGCATCACCATTTTCGACCATGCCATCATCATCTACAACAAATGGCACAACGAATTCATCAGTAATGCCTTCTTCATAAGATGCAAGAATTCCTTCCCGCGCACTATCAAAGTGTTTTCCTATGCCTAAAGTCATCGCATCATAAGCTAATTGCGTGCGTTCAAAGTTTTTATCGCGGTCCATCGCATAATATCTTCCCGCTACTGTCGCAATCTTACCAAAGCCAATCTCTTGCATCGCTGCTTCTAATTGATCAACATAAGTAACTGCTGATTTTGGTGGAGTATCCCGTCCATCAAGAAAAGCATGTACATAAACATCTTTCACATTTTGTTCTTTCGCAAGTTGTAGGAGTGCGATGATGTGGTTGATATGGGAGTGTACACCACCATCAGATAATAATCC